>NZ_JBFAIV010000009.1:0-284109 GCF_040654875.1 Streptomyces sp. NPDC050610
GCAAGCACATCACGCTCCAGCCCGGCGGCAAGGCCTACAGCGCGGTCAACCTCTTCGACTACGGCTCCAAGCACCACACCGCCAACACCTTCGCCCTCGCCCTGCGCGGCACAGACGGCCACAACGGCCCCTCCTACTCCGTCGACACCAAGGGCGACAACCCCCAGTTCAACTGGAACGAAGCCGACGTCCTGAACTGGAACACCAAGAAGCCCTACAACTTCTGACCGCTTCTGGCGGCGAAATCACGTGCCGTTGACAAGCTCACGGAGCCACGAGAGCCTGTTCGGGCATCGATTCATTCTGTAGAAACCTTCCGAGCGGCGGTTCAGTTCATAAACCTCCATTGAAGGGTCGACATGAGCCACATGAATCGCGGATTCTCCTCCCCCGGCGTTCGCTACTCTCCCGGCTCCCCATCGGAACGGACGATGGAAGATGTCTTCACCGAGTTGTACGACAGCGACACGTGGAACCTCTTCCCCGGCGGCGAGAGCGGAGCCGCCGGCGAGGACGGAGACGGTAACGAAGGCCGTACGGCCAGGCGAGGCGGTGACGGGGACGCGTCGCGTTCGGGCAACGGCTCGAATCTGACGCAGACCGCCACCCTCCGCTCCGAGCTTCCCGAGCTGATCGCGCGGCTCGGCGTCCGTACTCTTCTCGACATTCCCTGCGGGGACTTCTACTGGATGTCCCGGCTGGACCTCGGGATCGACTCCTACATCGGAGCCGATCTCGTCCCGGAAGTCGTCGAGCGGAACAAACGTGATTTCGCGCGGCCAGGCCGCGAATTCCGCGTCCTCGATATCACGCGGAGCCCGCTTCCGCGAGTCGGCATGATCTTCTCCAGAGACTGCCTGGTGCACTTCAGCGATGCCGCTGTGCGAAAAGCCCTGGAGAACGTCAAGCGCAGTGGCTCGACGTACTTCGCGGCCACCACCTTCACCGGCAGGACCGACAACGCCGCCGACATCGAGACCGGCGGCTGGCGCTCGCTCAACCTCTGCCGCGCGCCGTTCTCCCTTCCCGCCCCGAGCCACCTGATCAACGAGAACTGCTCCGAGGTGTACGTGGCCCAGGAGGGCGGCGGGTCGGGCGTTCACGTTCAGCACGACTTCGCCGACAAGTCGATCGGCGTGTGGCGCGTCGCCGACCTGTAAACGGCCCGAGGGTCCCGAAGACGGCGGACCGGCCGCGCGGAGCCGCGCCGGCTGGGAACGGCCCGCCCCCGCGCCGTTTTCTCAGGCGAAGTGCTCCGCCGTTCTCAGGCGAGGTGCTTCCGCCGTTCTCGGTACAGTTCGGCGTTGCCGGGGCTGTCGGCCACCGCCTTTTCGGAGACACCGCGGGTGACGGCCTCGGTCCCGGCGATCATGAGCAGGGGGCGAGGCGCGATCTTCGCGACGTCGGCGAAGGAGTCGAACTGGTCGAGGAGGTCGGCGCTGTGGGTGACCACGTCCCCGGTGGACCGGGGGTGCCGGTCCACCGGGGCGTCTTGTAGTAGTCGATGAACTCGGCGGTCGGCGTGGGGGTGCCGGCATCGGCCTCGTCGGGCAGCACGGGCGGGAGTTACCCGTCACCGGCCTCGTCGGGCAGGCCGCCGAACGCGTCCACGATCTTCCAGGCGTCGCGGCACATGTCCTGATGACATCGCTCGCCGAGCGCCTCGCGGATGCGCCGCTCCACCGCGCCGACCCGGCGCTCGGCGTCCTCCCAGACCCGGCGCCCCTGGTCGGTCAGTTCGATGAGCAGGACGCGCTTGTGGACCGGGTGGCGGCGGCGGTGCACATGGCCCGCCTTGAGCAGCACGGTCACGCTCTGCGCCACCGTCTGCGGGCGCATCCCGGCGTCGCGGGCCAGGTCGGCGGCGGACATCGGGCCGCGTGCCGCGAGCCGGTTGAGCGCGCCGAACTGCCCCATGGTGAGGCCGAGCGGTTTGAGCTCGTCGTCGAGGGTCTTCAGCAGGGTCCGGTTCACCTGCCACAGGGCGTATTCGAGCCGCCCCTCATGCGCGTCGCTGACGGTCTCGACGCGCGGCGGCGTTCGGGGCATCGCTGATTCCACCTCTCATGCTGACCCCATTTTGGCATGTCCGACGTACGGGCCCGGGATTTGCCCCACACAGGTTGGCAGGTTTACTGTCAACTTAACAGTAAGCCTGGCACAACCTCAGGAGCACCACCATGTCCGCTGCCGAACCCCGCCCGACCTTCCTCCTCGTTCACGGCGCCTGGCACCGCCCCACCTGCTGGGCGCCGCTCCAGGACGCCCTCACCGCCGACGGCTGGGAGTCCCGCACGGTGACCCTGCCCAGCGCCGGCCCGCAGGGGACGCCCAGCGCGGGCATGTACGCCGACGCCGAAGAGGTCTCCGCGCAGCTGCGGCGGATACCGGGCCCCGTGGTCGTCGTCGGCCACTCCTACGGCGGTTTCCCCGTCACCCAGGCGGCGGCCGGCCACCCGAACGTCGCCCGCATCGTCTACCTCGCGGCCTACGTGCCCGAGGAAGGCGAGTCCATCCGCGGCATGCACGGCGCCCCGCAGACCGACGACCTCGAAGGCCCCGCGTTCGCCTTCGCCGACCCCCGCCCCGTGCTGTACCAGGACGTGCCCGACGACATGGCCGAGCGCGCCATCGGCGAACTGGTCGAGCAGAGCCTGCGGTCGTTCCACGAGCCGATCACCCAGGCGGCATGGCGGACCGTGCCCTCGACGTACGTGCTCTGCGAACACGACCAGGCGCTCCAGCCCTCGATGCAGGAGAAGATGGCCGAACGCGCCGGGGCCGTCCAGCGCATCGCCACGGGCCACTCCCCCTTCCTGTCCGCCCCCGCCGAACTGGCCGCCCTCCTCGGCCGCATCGCTTCGACCCAGGACTGATCCGCCGACGCCCGCCGCCCCTCGCCGTCAGCCCACCGGCCGACAACCGCACCGGAGCACCGGGGCACCGGGGCACCGGGGCGAATCACCGCACCGAACCACCGCAGCGAACGGGCCAGTTCAGAAGTAGCCCTTCTCGCCGTCGAGGAGTTCACGGACGGCGTCCAAGTGGCCGGCGTGCCGGGCGGTCTCCTCGATCATGTGGAGCAGCATCCACCGCAGGCTCGCGGCACCGGCACGGAACTGCGTGTTCCGGCCGGTGTCGTCCAGCGAGTGGGCCGCGATGGTCTCGTTCGACAGCGCGCACTGCCGCTCGTACTCCGCGCGGAGCTGTACGAGCGGGACGCCGTCGACCGCCATGTCGGCGTCCTCGACGCCGTCGTCGAACATCGGCCCCTCGGCCGGCCGGCCCAGCAGCATCACTTCGAACCAGCAGTGTTCGACCCAGCGCAGATGGGAGACGACGCCCGCCGCCGTCATCCGGGGCGAGGTCGGCAGGACCGGGCGGTGGGCGTCCTCTTCGGAGAGTCCGTCGCACTTCCACAGGATGATCGCGCGCTGCATGTCGAGCCAGCCGACGAGCTGGCTCCGCTCGTCGGCCTCGTAAGGAGGTCGGGTACGAGTAGGCGTCATGCGCGCCGACGGTACCCGCGTCCGGGCGCGGCCGCACGAGGGCGATACCTGATGGCTAATCAAATTTCTTTGCCCACATGGCATTCAGTCGCTTCCGTCACATCGGCAGGGACAGCAGCCGCATCGGTCCGCCCGGCCATACCGCCCCCTCCCGGAGCGGCAGCCACATCGAGCGGAGCGGCATGACGATCGGCCCGCCGGGCTGCTCCACCCGCATGTCGCCCTCCAGCAGCCGCCACCCCAGCCGCTCGTACACGGGCACGCGGTCCGGCCGGCAGAAGAGGAGCCCGTGCTCCAGCCCCCGCCCGCGCCCGTGCTCCACCGCGGACGCCACGACGGAACGGGCCAGCCCCCGCCCCCGCTGCCCGGGGGCGACGATGACGCTGCCGACGCCGATGGCCCGTATCCCGGCGCCGCCCACCGCCAACGGCACCGGCACGCACCCCGCGTGCGCCACCAGTCGGCCGTCCAGCCGGATGCCGAAGTGCTCCTCCGTGGGCCGCCAGACCAGACCGGACCCCTTGACCTCGAAGGGGTCGACGACGTCCCCTCTGATCTCGTCGAACTCGCTCCCCGTGTACCGCGCGAGCCGCGTGACGGCCGGCGTCCCGTTCATCGGATTCCAGTCCATCCACGCATGATGACGGCCCATCACCGGGCACGGCAGTACTTGGCCGGAAGGGCGCACTCGCGTCCGCCCCCGACGACATGCCCGAACAGACCGCTGCGCGACATGAGGGCTGAATGCACCGCGCCTCGCCAGCGAACTCAGCTCAAGTCAAAGAGAGTTAGTGGTCCGGGTTGATGGGACGGGCATGAAACGCGTACGCCTGGCTACGCCCGTACGGGCGTTGGTGAGCGTACGTCACGTGACGCCGTCTCCGTTCAGGTTCGGCGGGGCGGCGTCCGGTCCTTCACCCCGGGGCGAGTCCGGCCCGTACGAGCGCCAGGATCTCGTCATCGGCGAGTCCGAGATCGCGCGCCTGGGCCACCAGGTCCCGCGCCCCCTCGACGAGGCGGGCGCGGGACGGTGAGGCGCCGGCGGTGATGACGGCGCCTCGGCCGCGGCGGAGTTCCAACAGTCCCTCGTCGCGCAGGCGTTGGTAGCCGCGCAGCACGGTGTGGACGTTGACGCCGAGGGACTGGGCCAGTTCGCGGGCGGCGGGCAGGCGTTCGCCCGTACGTACCGTGCCGTCGGCGATGGCGCCGCGGACACAGCCGGCGATCTGGTCGCCGAGCGGGAGCGGGGAGCCCGGGTCGACGCGGAAGAGCACGTCAACTCCTACTGCCCGGGCCCGAGGAGGCGGGCCGCCGGTCGATGAGGGTGTTGAGGAGGCCGGCGGCGGTGGCGGCGTCGTCGGTGGAGACGAGGAATTCGCTGCCGGTCGCGAGCCGCAGGCTGATGGCCTCGCCGGAGCGCAGTACGACTCCGCTGACGCCGGGCCGGACGCGGTAGCCCCAGCCGAAGTCCCTGAAGACGCGGATGTCGCGGACGCGCGCCTCCTCGATGCGGCTGAGGGGGATGTGGACGCGCGGGAGGGGGACGACGCGCGGGGCGAGGCTGAGGCCGCGCTGGTCGACGGTGACGCGGACGGTGCCGAACATCGCGGCGGTGAGGCCGAGTATGAGCAGGGTGAGGCCGGGGCCCGACCCCACGGTGAGCATGAGAACGATGCCGGCGCAGAACGCCGCGCCGCCCGCGAGCGCGACGGGGGCGGAGCCGATGGTGCGCGTCCAGGCGGCGCGCTCGTCGGCGGCGAGGCCCAGCCGTGCGGGCCGGGGCGCGGCGGCCTCCTGCGGTGCGGGGCGGGCGGGCGCGGGCACGAGCCTGGCGATGAACCAGCCGATCGCCCCGGCGACGGCCGCCAGACCGAGGGAGATGCCGATCTGCCACAGCGGGAATCTCACGTCCGACGCGTCGGGGATGTCGGCACTGGTGTGGAAGAGCGCGGCGAAGAGGTAGCCGAGGAGCGTGGCGAGCCCGTAGCCGATCGCCATGAAGCCGCGCTGGGCGAGGGGCGTGGCGCTGGAGAGGTAGTGGAGGGAGGTGAATACGGCGCCGACGAACAGCAGGGCGATGAGCGGGACCCAGAAGATGGCACCCAATGAGGTGAATCCGTTGGGTTCGCCGCCGGAGCCGAAATGGGTGGCCATGGGGTCGGGGAGCCGGGCGCGCAAGGCGAAGTAGACACCGCCCACGACCAGGGCCGAGGCCAGGAAGGGCAGGGCCGCGGCGACGGCGACCCAGGGGCTGCGAGGCGTGACGACCGGTGCCGACGCGCGAGAAAAAGTCATGTTGAACCTCCCGTTGTTCGCATAGTAGTAGAACAACAGTCGATTAGGAAGGAATCTCATATCTGAGATACCGTCTGGCGCATGACAGACGCGTACCTCGCCCGCATCGGCAAGCTCATCCGCGACGCCCGACAGCACCGGGGATGGACCCAGACGCACCTCGCGGAGGCTCTCGGCACCAGCCAGAGCGCGGTCAATCGCATCGAGCGCGGCAACCAGAACATCAGCCTTGAGATGATCGCCCGAATCGGTGAAGCGCTCGACAGTGAAATCGTCTCCCTCGGGTACGCGGGGCCCATGCATCTGCGCGTAGTCGGCGGACGCCGGCTCTCGGGCTCCATCGACGTGAAGACGAGCAAGAACGCGTGCGTGGCGCTGCTCTGCGCCACGCTGCTCAACGCGGGCCGCACGACCCTGCGCCGGGTGGCCCGGATCGAGGAGGTCTACCGGATTCTGGAGGTGCTCGGCTCCATCGGCGTACGGGCCCGCTGGATCAACGACGGCAACGACCTGGAGATCGTGCCGCCGGCCGAACTGGACCTCGCCGCCATGGACACCGAGGCGGCCCGCCGGACCCGCAGCGTCATCATGTTCCTCGGCCCGCTGCTGCACCGCCTGGACCGGTTCAAGATCCCGTACGCGGGCGGCTGCGACCTCGGCACCCGGACCGTCCAGCCGCACATGACGGCGCTGCGCCACTTCGGCCTGGAGGTGACGGCGACGGACGGCACGTACCACGCGGAGGTCGACCGGTCCGTGGCCCCCACCCGAGCCATCGTGCTGACCGAGCGCGGCGACACGGTGACGGAGAACGCGCTGCTGGCCGCGGCCCGGCACGAGGGCGTCACCGTCATCCGCAACGCCAGCTCCAACTACATGGTCCAGGACCTCTGCTTCTTCCTGGAGGAGCTGGGCGTACGGGTGGAGGGCGTCGGCACCACGACGCTGACCGTGCACGGCGTGCGCCACATCGACCGCGACGTGGACTACGCGCCGTCGGAGGACCCGGTGGAGGCCATGAGCCTGCTGGCGGCGGCCGTGGTGACGGAGTCGGAACTGACGATCCGTCGGGTGCCGGTGGAGTTCCTGGAGATCGAACTCGCGGTCCTGGAGGAAATGGGCCTCGACCACGAGCGCACCCCGGAATACCCGGCCGACAACGGCCGTACCCGGCTGATCGACCTGACCGTACGGCCCTCGAAGCTGCGCGCCCCGATCGACAAGATCCACCCGATGCCGTTCCCCGGCCTCAACATCGACAACGTGCCCTTCTTCGCGGCCATCGCCGCCGCCGCCCAGGGCCAGACCCTCATCCACGACTGGGTCTACGACAACCGCGCCATCTACCTCACCGACCTCACCCGCCTCGGCGCCGACGTCAAACTCCTCGACCCCCACCGCGTGTTGGTGGAAGGCCCCACCCGCTGGCGCTCCGCCGAGATGATGTGCCCGCCGGCCCTGCGCCCCGCGGTCGTCGTGCTCCTCGCGATGATGGCGGCCGAGGGCACGTCCGTCCTGCGCAACGTGTACGTGATCAACCGCGGCTACGAGGACTTGGCGGAACGCCTCAACTCGATCGGCGCCCAGATCGAGACGTTCCGGGACATCTGAACAACGAAGGCCGCCGCGCCCGACCTGGCCTGCACGCATGCGGGCCGGGAGGGGTGCGGCGGCGCCTCTGGGACTTCTCTGGGACTTTGGGCCAGGATCGGGCAGCTCCCAGTCGCCCGGGCTATGACTATGCGAAGACCGCGTCGACGGCGACGCCGCCTCGCGCACCGACGTGAGGCAGAGTCGAACCCGCGTAGTGGCAGGAAATGGTGATCTGTCAGTCACTGCACGGCGGTCCCTGCTTCTGGCTCGACTCGCCCCTCCGGTACGCCCCGCACGCGACCGCGACGACTGGTCCGTGCTTTGTCTGCCGCAGCAGCACCAGCGTCTTGTCTCGCGGTGGCTGATTGGTGCCATCGTCGTACGATATGTATCCCGTTGCCCCGGTGAAGGTGATCCCGGTCCTGAGCGCCGTGATCATGGCGTCCGGGTTGACGCCGCCCTGGTCGGACAGGGCCATGTCGGCGGCCGTGGACAGCACGTGGAACGCGTCGTATGCCACCGCGGTGTCCGCGTTGTCGTGCCACGGGTCATTCTCGGCCCCACCGGACACGAACTGGTTGTATGCGGCGGCGAACTGCTTGGTGTTGGGGTCGGCGAGGCGGTCGTCGGCCGGTATCCGGAACCCGGTGTAGTACAGCCGCAGCCAGTCCTTGTCGTTGAGGGCACCGGTGAGCGCTACGTTGGTCAACTCGTCCTGGCCGAGCACGGTCAGGTCCTTGTGCGTACAAGTCCCCTTGCTGTCCAAGGCGTTGATGAAGGCCGCGAAGTCTCGGGTCCGCGCCGACCAGTACACGATGGACGGTCCGTTCGTGCGGAGTTCCTCGCACACCGTTTCGGCGAGGCTGCGCGCGTCCTTGAACTGCGGAGTGCTGGCGGGCGTAGCGCCGAAGTCGCCGGTCTGCGAGAAGTCGATGAGTTGCTGCGTCCCGTGGAAATTCTGGCGGAACTTCTGCGCGAGGCTCCGGCTGTTCAGGTCCGCCGAACTCTCGATCACCACCGCGTTCCCGGCCGGTTCACAGCCGCCGGAGGCGCGCGCCACCACGGGCGAGCCCTCCGCGAAGTCCGCCCCGATCCGTGCCTGGGTGCTGTTGAGGGGGGCGATAGGCCAGTACATTCCGTTCACCAGCATCTCGTCGGCGGTGGTGGTGGTGCCGATCACCGGCAGCCCCGCCGCTTCGAGGATGTCCAGGGCGTCCCGGGTCGAGTCCCTGCTCTGGGCGAAGCCGAGAACGCCGATGACTCTCTCGTAGTCCCTGGCCGGACGCCCGTTCTGGACCTCGTCGACCAGCTTGCGGGCCTTCTCCTTCGCATCCACGAAGCCCTCACCGGTGGTCCGCACCTCGACCCGCAGCGGTACGCGCTGGTCGTCGAAGCCCGCGTATTTGTTCAGCTTCTCCTGCCACATCGCGATGCCGCGCAGATCCGAGACCGTCCCGTCGAACAGGGTCTCCGTCTCGGAGGCCGGCTCGCTGGAGATGAAGGAGACGATGGTACGGACCGTGCGGCCCTCACGGGCGAATTTCTCAGCGCGCTCGTTCTGTTCCCGGATCTTCGCGAGTGCCTCGTCGTACCACTGCTTGGGGCGGAGGGTGACGGGCTGGGCATACGGGGCGCCGGCGACCGGTGTGTCGCCGCCGATGCAGTCGTGAGAGGCGGGCGAGGGTGAGAGTTCGAAGGCAGCCGTGCCGAGCAGTAGCGCGAGCGCGGAGACGCCGCTTGTCACGCCCGTGGCGACGGTGCGCCAGCTGAACCTGAACCTCCTGGGAGAGCTCGGCCGGATGAGGATCCCCTCCCGGCCGAAGGGTTCTTCACTCAGCCCCACCAGGGCCAGGCCCCGCGCCGACTGGTGGAGCAGCTCTCCCGCCTGCCGGAGGGTGCTCTCCGGTGGCTCGTCCAGGTCCCTCACCAGCTGCCGCGACGGCCGTCCGACCGCGATGACGAGCGGGCCGGGCTCCCCCGCGGTAGTGGCGCGCTCCTGGTGGTAGGCGTGCAGGAACCGCTCCGCGGCCTGTGCTCCCGGGGTCCCCTGCCGGGGGAGAGGGACCAGGAGGACCGGTCGGGCGGTTCTGCGGCGGCGCTGTGGCAGCCGGCCGCCGAGCCGGGGTTTCGCCAGGTCCTCAAGCAGGGCGCGGGTCAGGAGCTGGTCGAGAGCGAGCAGCGACTCCTGGTGCCGCTCGTGCTCAGGGGGCAGAAGAAGGCGGGGCATCTGCCGGTCGGCCACCTCGTCCATCACCGCGAACACGGTTTCGGAGCCGCCGGTGGTGCCCAGAACGCTGCCCAGCCAGCCACGGCGTCCGCGGCGCGAGAAGCGGCCGGGGCTTACCAGCAGGCGGATCTTGCGCCGTTCCCAGCACCAGCGCGGAAAGGTCCGGGTGATGCCGTGCCAGACGGAGCCGAGCAGCCAGCCGCGCAGTCCGTCGGCCGGGGGGGGCGGCGCTGCCGCCCAGCGCCCACAGGAAGACCTGCAGCCGTCCCTCACGCCGCTGTCCGCGGTGCAGGCGCAGCTGCTCGTGGGCGTGGTCGCGCAGGACGTGCGCGCCGGGCGCGCTGCGGTCCCCGGCGTGCTGCCGCATGTAGGAGACGGAGTCCCACAGGGGCCAGAAGCCCGGAAGGCGATCCGGTGTCATGTTCTTGGGCAGGCCGAGGGCGAGCCCCCGGGCGGCGGTACCGCTGAGCAGGTCGCTGTCGTCCACGGCGGTGACGAGGGTGTAGGGGACCAGCTTCCGGTCCCCGCCGCCCCTTAGGGAGTCCTCCAACTCGCCGAGCACCCGCCGGACCCGGCCGTCGTACTCCGTGTCGTCGCTCTGGACGTCCAGAATGATCAGTGGCGGGGTGTGCGCCAGCGACTCCCGCTCGGCGGGTGCCACGGCTTGCCGGAACTCCCGGACGAAATCATCGGCTCCCTCGTCGTCCGGGAACCCGCCCGGCGCAACGTGACGTACGGTCACGGAAATCCCCTCAAGGCTCCCTCGGAAGGTCGGGTCGCCCCGCCTGTGCTGGAGTCGAGGAGATTACGGGGGTGGTAGGGCGGTCACGGAGCTTTCGATGAAAGTGCTTCAACTCCTTCGAAGCTGCCGCATTCCGCTCGGTTGGCGCGGACATTGTTGAAGGCTCAGGTACACGGATCTCCGGCGCGGGACGCCAGGGCATCGTCATCGCGGCCTGGGGCAACACCCGGCCCCGGCTTCAGCGCGGCGTGCCCCGGTACGAGATCGATCGACGTCCCGGACCGGTGGCGCCGCCGCTCCCCCGCCTGCGGGGTGCTCAGGGCTTCGCCGGCGGGCGCGAAGCGGGAGAGGGCCCGGTGCGTGCGGTGGCTACGGCATCAGTACAGCGCCCAGAGGGAGACGCGCCCGTTGTTCTCGACGCAGGTGGCGTCCTTGTAGTGCTTCTTCGCCTCGGGGATGTCCGCCTTGCACGCGGCCATGTTGGGGTACATCTCGGGACCGCCGGCGACGTCGTGCCAGCTCGCGGCCGAGGCGGTGCCGGCCGCCAGGGGAATCGCGACTGCGGCGGCAGCGACAGTCAGGCCGTAGGCCATTCGCTTGCGCCATGCCTTCATACATATCTCCTCACGTAAGGGGCCGGACCTGGGCCGGACCAGCCGCGTCAGATCAACTCGTGCCCGAGGAACCCTCGAACATTCCTCAGTTCAACACACAGGAACCATGCGCCCCAAAACCACGAGCGGTGGCCGACGAGCGGTGGTTCCGTGATCGACCCGCCGTCGGGTTGTCCTGCCCTCACGGCTTCACACATGAGAACCACCGGGTCCTGAGCCGGGCAGCACACACGTCATGCCAGTTGGCCGCGAGCTCACGGAGCGCCGCGAAGACGGAGCGCCGCGAAGTCCGCAGTCACGCCACACCGCCTCGTGACCGGAGACGCGACCGTTGACGAAAACAGTGCACTGCACAAGTCAAAGTTCTTCCATGGCACGGTCAGCGCGCGGGAATTCAGTGGCGGCGGTCCAGCGCAAAGGCCCCGTAGCCGGGAGTTCCCTAATGTTCGATCGCTACTTCCCCGCCACGGCAGTTCCGCCCATCGCACGCTGAACTACAACCTGCGCCTGGCCTACGCCCCGGACAGCGGCCCCACCGTGTCGGTCTGTTCTTCGCCGCTCGGCGCCGGCACCCGGATTCCGCCTGACATTCGGCTCAGACAGGCTCGCGCAGGTCGGTGAAGAGGGTGCCCTGCCCGTTCGCCAGGCTGACCTGGTGCCAGACGCGGCCATGTCGGGTGAGGTGGCGCACGGCGGCGGCGCTGCTGGGCAGGGTGTGCAGCAGGCACCCGCTTCCGGTGCGCTCGATGAGCTTGCGTACGGCCGGGGCGGGCCCTGCCAGAAACAGCTCCCCGCCGACCGAGCGCAGCCGCATGGCTTTGCGCACCAGAATTGCCAGAGCATCGATGTTCAGCCGGTCCACCGCTGATACATCGATGATGATGGTGGATGCGATGGCGTGGTGGCGGATCATGGCGGCTAGGCATTCCACCGTGTCCCACGCTCCGTCGGGCAGCAGAAGCAGGTGGTACTGCGCAGGTCGGTGCATGATTTCTGGCCCTTCCCTGAACGGCTTCGGCGCCTCGGAACCGGGGGCGACGGCCTCGGCAGCGCGATGAGCCGACCGTGACTGGGACATACCCGCTGGCGGTGGCCCTACCCTACTGCCGTGAGGAGTTCGGCCGCGCTGCCTGGCGGAACTCGGCTTGCTCGATCGTGCAGCCCCCGGCCCCGGCCCCGGCCCCGGCCCCGGACGACTGTCGCGAGAACCGGCAGCCAATTAGCCTTGTTCATTGTGCAGTTGCAGGTAGCGGGGCTGACGTGCGCACTCTTCCCGTGCTCGCGCTGGTCGGCGGCCGACGCACCTGAAGGATGCGGGGACGCAGGATCTGGAGCGGATCACACGCCCCCGAAGTGAACTGGACCTGCTCGCCGTGGAGTTGGCCAAACAGCCAGAGGAGGTCCAGGCCGAACGGGAGGAACTGGCGGTCTCCGAGCGGTTCCTGAACCGGCTGGCCGAGCTGGGCCGGGACGCGGCGGAGTCCCGCCTTGTCCGCACGGCCCGCCCGCCGCAGGTCGACCTGGGCGCGCGAGGCTCCTGTCCGCAGCTCAAGTTCGGGAATCCCGCCCCGACAGCTGGGCCTTGGACGAGGTGATGAACTCGTAGATCAACGCGTGTGTGGCGTTACGCCGCTGGGTGAAGTCCTCACCTGACCGCGCTTGACGAATCGCGGACATCCGTTCCAGCGCATCCCGACCCGCCTCGATGAGCACCGGATCGTCACTGAGCAACTCGACCCTGAACATGGCTTCCTGAGCCGCTGTGCGCTGACGGTAGGACTCCTGAGTCAGAGCCTCTTGGACCTCGTCCGATCGCCGCTCCTGCTGCGCGAGCCAGTGGTTCATCACGCTGCGCCGGTAGTTCATGAGTGCGCCCCCGTACCTGGCGTAGGCGTCCAATCGCTCCTGGCGCAGTTGCTCGTCCCGTGCGAAGCGCACGGCGTCGGCGGTCGCCCTCCGTTGGAACCTGTGGGTGAGTGCGGCTCCGAACAACGTGCCCAGCACGGCTATGACGCTTCCTGTTACCGCTTCCATGACGTCAGTCGAGCACGCGGGTCTCCGATGGTGCAGGGGCTACGACACAAGCGGCCGACCCCATCCACTGTGCCTCACTAAGATCATTTTGCGAGGCCTCCTTACGCGGAGGGCCGGGCCGTAACCGGCATGCCTCCGGCATCCGTTGGCCTCGACGTGTGCATGAAAGACGTGTGCATGGCGGACATGTGCGTGAAGGACATGTGCGTGAAGAAGATCAACGCGCCTGCCAAGGACTGACCGGGACAGGCAGCCCGATCGCCGGCTACGCCGCCTCTGCACACTGCCCGGCCCCATGGCGACCAAGGCCGGGCAGATCCCGCCGGCCGTCGCGACTGACCCCCCTCGGGCACTCTGGACGAACTGCGCGCCCTCCAGGAAAATAGTCACTCGATGCCCACCACCACCGTCAGACGTCAACCGAAGAGGGCTTGCGGCGGACGTCTCACGCGCGTCTTCGGTTACTTCGCCCCCCACTCTGTGGCGAGTGCTTCTATGGCTCTGGTGCACCGCACGCCCCTGAAGGACGGCGCTCCCGTAGCGGTGAAGGCGGTCAAACGCGGTGTCCCCGCCGCACTGCGGATCAGTGATCAGTCGTTCGCCAACTCCCGTTTCGGCGCCGCAGGCCCCGCCCATGCACCCGAACCGGCAGCAGGCTGTCCGGGCACAGCCGGCCTGAGGGCCAACCGCTCATTCCTCTCCCCCGCCTTCACCCGCAAGAGGCTCCAGCGCTCCAGGGGCGCCCTCCACGGTGTCGACGCGGCAGGTGCCCGCGGCACCGGCCTGCCGGCTGCGGACGCACGGTGTGTATCTGCCGACGTTCCACGCCTTTCTACTCTCGGGCAGCGTCCACGCGGACAAGCACATCGCGTTCGCCCAGGAAGCCCTGGAAGCCCTGGAAGCCTTTGACCGCTCACTCGGCGAATCGCGGCAGACGGGCCTCATCACCAGCTGACACACCCCTCATGCTCGGGAGGTCTCGATGACCAACGACCCATCCGCGCACCACACCGTCCCGTCGTCGCCTGACGACGGCCGGCTCTACGACGAGCAGACCGAGAGCGCGGACGGCGCGGCCGTCGACGGGAACATCCACGTCGGCTACTGGGACAGCGCCGCGGACGACCGCTCGCTCGACCAGGCCACCGACCGGCTCACCGACCTCGTGGCGGGGCGGTTGGCCGCCGCACCCGGTCGGCGCCTGCTGGACGTCGGCTGCGGGACCGGACGGCCCGCCCTGCGCATCGCCCGGGCCACCGGCGCCCGCGTGTCAGGAATCTCCGTCAGCGAACCGGATATCGACCTCGCCCGAACCCGGGCGGACGCCAGCGCGCTCGCCGACCGGGTGGACTTCCGGTACGCGGACGCCTGCGCACTGCCCTTTGAATCCGCGTCCTTCGACGGCGCCTGGGCGATCGAGTCCATGATGCACATCAGCGACCGGGCCGCCGCCCTCACCGAGATCGCCCGGACCCTACGGCCCGGCAGCCCGCTGGTCATCACCGATGTACTGCTCCGGTCACCGGTGACCGGGGAGGCCGCGGAGACAGTCTGCCAGACGTGCCGGGCGTTCCAGTCCCCCTCGTTCCCCGGACCGGAGGAGCTCCGCACGGCCCTCGGCCGGGCCGGTCTGGAGGTGGTGGAGTTCAACGACATCGGTGAGCAAGTCCAGCGCACCTACCAGGCGTTCGCCGATGCCTTCGACGGTGTCGCGCCCTCCGTCGATGACCCCCATTACGAGTTCTTCAACTCCACTCGCTCCCTTCCCCGGTTCGGTGCGCTCCCACAGATCGGCTATGTCTTCCTGGTCGCCCGCCGCCCGTGAACGCCCTTGAACGAAGGGCCCGCTCGGGAGAGCAGGAGGTGTTGCCGCAGGCCCCGCCGACAGGCAGGGGCGACGTTCTGGATGCTGTCGCGGTCGCGGCCCGGGCGGTCCAGGCGGTCCAGGCGGTCCAGGCCATCGAGGTCGTCTCTTGCGCGTCGATGTGGTGGACGGGCGGCGCCGCCGGGCCACGATGAGTGGCGAATCTGGCCAACATACACGACAACGAAACGGCTAACGGTGGCAGAAAACAATGGTTTAGGGGAAGCGCGATAGGAAATTCCTCGCCCGCGCGGCAGGTGGACCGAGGCGATAGCGGCCCGCGGACCGGCACTGGATACCCGAACACCTGCACCCGGAGGGAAACGCGGTGCCCACCGGACCATACCCCTTGACATTATGAGTTGACGACATGTCAAGAAGATGTTGAGGCGTCCGAAGTCTTGCGTGACTCCCATGAGGAAACCTCTCGCCCAGGGAGCAGGCAGACCGGGACGAGAGTGGCCCGCGAATCTGCGCGGGCCACTCGAACACCCGCACCCAGCTGGATACGCGGCAACCACCGGACCGCACCCCGCAACGCGCGAGTCGACGTGGTGTCAAGGAGAAGTTGAGGCGTCCGAAGCCTCGTGTGGCCCCATGCGCCTCCCAGGATTCCGGCGTAGTGTCCAGGGAGGAATTTTAGGCCCGGCAATGATCACAATCCGCTGAATTCCGGCCGCCCCAATGTCGCCGTGCGGATTGTTCGACTCTATACATATTTTACCTGGTGTGTAGTGCACGCGAGTTTTACGTGCAGGTGAAATGAGGGAAGAATGGTCAGCTGGTTCCGTGAAAGAAGGCGTGTGACTGAAGGTCCGTCTGGGACCTCATCCCCCGCCCAGTTTCCCCATCAGCCCCTCCCGGCCATGGCATCCACGGCCCGCAAACCCGCCGGCGGCGGCTGAGGGGGCCGACGTGACCGAACCCCGACGGATGGTGGGCGCGCTGATCCGCGACCCGCACGACCGGATCTTCGTCCAGCGCCGCTCGGCCGGCCGTCGCCTCTTCCCTGAATGCTGGGATGTCGTCGGCGGAGCCGTGGAGGAAGGGGAATCCCTCCTCCACGCGCTCCGCCGGGAGATAGCGGAGGAGACCGGGTGGCGGCTGGGCCGAGTGCTCGCCCGGGTGGCGCACGAGGAGTGGACGGCGAACGGACTACGGCACATCGAGTCGGACTATGTCGTCGAGGTGGACGGGGACCTCTCGTCGCCTGAACTCGAATGGGACAAGCACACCGAGTTCGCCTGGGTGGCGGCCGAGGAAGTCTCACTGCTCGACGAGAACGCGCTGCGCGGCGAAGGCACCTTTATCAAGGACATCGTGACCGCAGCACACTCCTGGCTCGCCGATGCCTCCGGGAAGAGCCGTAAAACTCCCTGAACCGCCTGCGGCCACGAGTCCGACCGGGACCTCAACGAGCCTCTTCTGGCTTCCCGCATCATCCTCAAATGAAATTTCGCGAGGGGATATTCCGCATGGCCAGAGACAGGTTGAATAACGTACGTCCGCGACCGCGAGTACTGGTGATCGGGTTCGCCGGACATCAAGGAAAGGAGTACCTGCCGATCGTGCGGGAGTGTGCGGATATCGTCGGCGGCGTCGACCCCGCCCCGGCGGCCTCATCACTCGCCGACGAATGGGGATTCCCGCACTGCGAAATCCTCGGTGAAGCACTCGAAGAAGTCGACTTCGACGCCGCGGTGGTCACCGTGCCGCATAGCGAGCACTTCCCGGTCTGCACGAAACTCCTGGCGCACGGCAGGCACGTCATCAAGGAGAAGCCGTTCGCCGTCACCGAGCAGGAAGCCCGGGACCTGATACAGCTGGCGCAACGAGCCGACCGCAGCGTCTTCACGCTGCTGCAGCGGAACTTCAACCCCGTATTCCAGTTCGCCCAGAAGAACCTCGCACGGATCGGGGAACCCTACTGGTTCTCCTACGACTATCACTTCGACCTGGCTCATCCGACCACGGGCTGGCGCGCGTCCAGGGAGCAGGCGATGGGCGGTGTGCTCCTCGACATGGGCTACCACCTCATCGACGTACTCAGCGGAATGTTCCCCGAACCCGAGCCCCCTCGGGTGCACTCCGCCTTCATGTACCAATACCAGGAGATGCGGGACCGTCGACTGGAGGATCTCGTCAGCCTCACGTGCAGCTATCCCGCAACAGGGCTGGCGGGCTCGCTGCGCATCTCACGCCACAACTACGAGAAGGCCGAACACCTCTGCGTGCTCGGTACGGAGGGCGCGTTGAACGTCATCCCCGGGGCGGCCACCCTGCACTCCATCGGAGGAGGGCTGCCGTTGGAGCGCTACGCCTGGGAAGGCACCAAGACCGACGCCGTACGTTCCATGATCGTCCACTATCTGGGGCACCTGGACGACCGCTACTACCGGCACGACCATCTCCAGCGTCAACTCGCCGCCGTGCGCACCATCGACGGGATCTACCGGGACCGGTTGCGTGAGCAGAACGAGCTCGCCGACCGGTGCGCCTGAAACAAGGCGCCGTGGACACCGGCGCCTCCGCCCTTCTCACCACCGAGTACGGCGGGCCTAGCGAGATCACCGCGCAACGCGCTCCGCACCGCCTCTTCGGCCGTACACATATCGACCAGGCCCGACGCCCCGGGCCCGAGCCCACCCGCCGCGACAGCAGGCAGGACACATGACCACCACCGAACAACTCGCCCTCCTCGGAGGCGCGCCCGCCATCGGACAGCCGCTGCCGCACGAGGTCTGGCCGCCCCCCGCCGACGAGGCGGAGCTGTCCGAACTGGCCGAGCAGCGGAACACCGACATCTCCATCAAGGGCAACAGCGGTCCCATCGGCCGGCTTGAGGACGACTTCCTGGCCTTTCTGGACGGCGGAGCCCGCTTCGCGGTCACCTTCAACTCCGGTACGAGCGCACTCTTCGCCGCCTACTTCGCGCTCGGCGTCCGCGACGGCGTGGACGTCGTGGGCCCGGCGCTCACCTACCACGCCGCGCTGAGCCCCGTCTTCGCGCTCCGCGGCGACGTGGTCCTGGCCGACATCGACCCCGACACCCGCGGCCTGGACCCCAAAGCGCTCCAAGCCGCGCTCACCGAACGCACCAAGGTCATCACCGTCGTCCACCAATGGGGCCACCCCTGCGACATGGACGCGATCCTGCCGATCGCCGAACGACACGGGCTGCGCGTGCTGGAGGACTGCTCCCACGCCCACGGCAGCCGCTACAAGGGCAAGCCCGTCGGCACCTTCGGCGATGCCGCGGTCTTCTCCCTCCAGGCCAACAAAGCCGTCTACGCGGGCGAGGGCGGCATCCTCGTCACCAGCGACACCCATGTCCACGACCTCGCCACACTCCTCGGGCACTACCGGGACCGCTCCCGGGACGCCGTCCTCGACGAGGACTTGCGCGCGCACTGGGTCACCGGCTTCGGACTCAAACTGCGCATGTCGCCGTTCAACGCCATCGTCGCCCGGCACGCGCTCGCGGCGTTCCCGGCACGCAAGGAGGCCCGGCACCGCTGCCTGCGCCACTTCAGCGAGCAGCTCCGCGACGTGACCTACCTGGAGCCGGTACACGTCGCCGACCACGTGGACATGGGCGCCTGGTACGGCTACAAACCGCTCTACCGGCCCGACGCACTGGGCGGCGTCCCACGCTCCGTACTCATCGAGGCGCTGCGCGCCGAAGGCATGGAAGTGGGCGCCCCCTCCGGCCCCCGGTTGTCGACCCTGCCGCTCTACACCGACCCGGAGAACCCCCTCTTCCCCGGAACGCCGAAGAAGGGCACCGCACCGGAGACCGGCTCACACGCCGAACACGTCGAGCAGCACGCGCTGTCCCTGCCCACCTTCACCAACTGGCCCGAGGACACCACGCTCATCGGCCAGTACGCCGAAGCCTTCCGCAAGATCGGCCGCCATCGCGAAACGCTCGTACGGTACGCGGCCGACCCGCCCCGATGACCCACGCCGCCGAAGAGACGACCCGCCCCGCCGAAGACGACCGACACGACCGACCGAAGAGGTGGAGAACATGACCATTGAGGAGTCTCCCGAGGACGTGGCCCAAGTCCTGCGGCACGCCCTCGCGGGTGACGACCTGCCGGACTCCTTCACCCTGCTGGGGCGGGAATGGGACCTGCACCGAGGCGTCTTCCCCGGCACCCTGGGCGCCGCCACCGAGGTGATGGCCTCGATCGTGCCCTATCCCAAGGGCGGCTCGTTCCTTGAGGTCGGCTGCGGCACGGGCGTCATCTCCGTGACCGCCGCGCTCGACGGCTGCGCCTTTGTCACCGCGCTGGACATCAACGAGAAGGCAGTGGCCAACACGGTCGCCAACGCCGAGCGGCACGGCGTGAGCGACCGGGTACGCGTCCTCCACAGCGACATGTACGCGGCGCTTGAGCCCGCGGAGCGCTTCGACGCCATCTTCTGGAACGTGCCCTGGACCTACGTGGAGGACGGCTTCCCCCTCTCCACCGATCTGCACTCCGCCGTCTTCGACCCCGGCTACCAGGGCCACGCCCGCTACCTCGCCGGCGCCCATGATCATCTGGCCGACGGCGGCAGGCTGCTGCTGGGCACGGCCGACCTCGGCGACCGCGAACGGCTCGACGCCTTCGCCGGGGAAGCCGGCCTGCGGGTCGAACTGCTGCACCGCGTGCGCCGGATCGAGGAAGTAGGGGTCATGGAGTACCACCTGCTCGAACTGCACCCGCAGTGATCCCGCAGCCCGCGGCGCTCCACCCGGACCGCCAAGGGCCGAGCCCCCGAAACCTACGGTGTGTGCGGTGAGGCGCTCCATGTCACGACAGGATGATCTCGAACTGGCCCTGCGACTCGGCGATATCGCCGACAGCATCACCGGCCGTCGCTTCCGAGCCCGCGACCTGCGCGTCCACGAGAAGCCGGACCGTACGCCCGTGACCGACGCGGACACCGCCGTCGAAACGGCCGTACGCGAGGCACTGAGTTCCGCCCGCCCGGACGACGCCTTCGCCGGGGAGGAGACCGGCGGCTCCGTCACCGCCGGGCGCACATGGATGGTCGACCCCATCGACGGCACCAAGAACTTCCTGCGCGGAGTACCGGTCTGGGCCACACTGATCGCCCTGCTGGAGAACGGCCGGCCCAGCGTCGGCGTGGTCAGCGCCCCCGCCCTCCGCAGCCGCTGGTGGGCGGCGGTCCAACAGGGCGCCTGGCTGCGCCGCGGGGCGCCCGACAGCACCCCCCTGCCCCTGCACGTCTCCGGCAACACCCGCCTCGCCGACGCCTACCTGTCCACCACCAGCACTCGCACCTGGGACACCTTCCACTCACGTGAGGCATATCTGCGCCTGGCCGAAGCATGCTGGGAGGACCGCGCCTTCGGAGACTTCCTCCAACACTGCATGGTCGCCGAAGGCACCCTCGACATCGCGGCCGAACCAGTCGTGAACCCCTGGGACATCACCGCCCTACAGATCCTCGTGGAAGAAGCCGGCGGTATCTGCACCGACCTCCTGGGCGCCTCGCCCCAAAGCGGCACCGGCGCCCTGTCCGCAAACCCTCAGTTGCATGAACTCGCTCTCAAAGCCCTTTCGGACCCGCCCGGTTCCACCTTCGGCGGCGTTACGCAGAGAAAAGGACCATCATGCTGATTCTTTCCCTCAAGGAAGGCCATGACGGGGCGATCGCAGCCGTCGAAGACGGCAAGCTGCTCTTCTCGCTGGAGGCGGAGAAGGACTCGTTCGTCCGCTACAGCGGTCTGACCGCCGAGGTGTTCGCCGTAGCCGCGGACCGGCTGGACAAACAGCCCGACGTCGTCGCCCTGAGCGGCTGGATCAAGGGCACCCAGGCCACCGACCAGCCCTCGCGTGCCGGGTACTACGGTGTGGGCGAGTCCACGATCTCGGACGAGGCCGGCCGGTTCTTCGGGAAGAACGTGCGCGCCTTCTCCTCCACGCATGAGCGCTCCCACATCATGACGTCCTACGGAATGTCGGCATTCCGTCGGGACCAGCCCTTCTACAGCCTGGTGTGGGAGGGGAACATCGGCTCGTTCTACCGCATCGACGAGCGCGGGCAGGTGACCCATCTCAAGGAGGTGCTCAACTACCCGGGCAACAAGTACTCCTACGGCTTCGCGCTCGCGGACCCCAAGTACAGTCCGCACGAAGAATTCGTCCGCTTCCAGGACGCGGGCAAGCAGATGGCCCTGGCCGGATTCGCCGACAATCGATCGGCGACCCGGACGGAACAAGAAGTCATCGACTTCATCCTCGGCCAGAAGAACGTCATCACCGGCCGCCTCAAAGACCGGATGACCGATTCCCCCTTCCACAACATCGGCGTGGAATCAGACGCGTACAAAAGCCTCGCGGCCCGCCTGTCCAACGCCATCTTCGACCGGTTCCACGCATACGCCCGCGAGCACTTGAGGGAGGGCCTCCCGCTGCTCATCTCAGGAGGCTGCGGACTCAATTGCGAGTGGAACCGCCGCTGGCGCGAGTGCGGGCTCTTCCCCGCGGTCTTCGTCCCGCCGTGCCCCAACGACAGCGGCTCCGCGATCGGGACCGCCATCGACGCCCAGCACTTCTACACCGGGTCGGCCGACCTGGACTGGGACGTCTACGCGGGAGGCGAATTCGTCGAGGACATGGCATTCGACCCGCAGCACTACGAAATCCGCCCGGTCAGCTACGACGAGGTCGCCCGCTGCCTCCGCGACGGGAACATCATCGGCTGGGCGCGAGGCCGCTGGGAAGTCGGTCCCCGCGCGCTCGGGAACCGGTCGATCCTGGCCGCCCCCTTCACCGTGGAGACGACAGCCAGGCTCAACAAGATCAAGCAGCGCGAGGGCTACCGCCCCATCGCCCCGATCTGCCTGGAGCGGGACGCGGGCCGCTGGTTCGGCGGAGGAGGCCCCGATCCCTACATGCTGTACTTCAGCCAGGTCGAGTCCGGCGAACTGCGGGCGGTGACGCACGTCGACGGAACAGCTCGCACCCAGACCGTCGACCCGACGGCGAACCCGGAAATCGCCGAGCTGCTGACCTCCTTCGGCGAATTGACCGGATTCAGCGTCCTCTGCAACACCTCGCTCAACTATTCGGGGCGCGGGTTCATCAACCGCACCAGCGACCTGATCGCGTACGGCGAGCTCCACGGACTGGATGGATACGTTGTGAATGACGCCTTCATCACCCCGCGACGGTAGGGCGCCCGCCGCCGAATCGGGCAGCCGTACGAGATACCGGTCGCTGTGGCGTCGCGGAAGCGGGCTTCAGGATCGTAACCACCACACGGCGCGGGGGCCGGGGCAGCGCCGGGCCTCGCTGTCCTCGTCACGGTGCGGCCACTGGCGCTCCGCGCCGGGGCCACGGTCGATGACATGCGCCAGATTCAGCTGGTAGCGGGCGCGGCCGGGAAGGAGGAAGGCGTCGCACACGGCGAGCAGCACGGGGTGCGTGAGTACTTCGGTGGCGAACACCCGGGAGACGGCGGAGACCCCGGTGAGGTGGCGGATCCGCTCGCCGAAGAATTCCGACAGCGTCGGGTTGAGGAACGCCTTGCCGTGATCCGGGGCGGCCGTTCGAGGAGCGGGTCGAGTTCGGCGTTGAGGCGGTCGAGCAGACCCGGCGCGAGCAGGCCCTCCGCGACGACGACGCCGTGCCGTTCGATCCCGTCGATGAGATCCTGCGGCGGGGCGGACGGGGGGAATCTCGCCAGGTCGGCCATGGGCGTACGTACCTGCCTTCCGCTGCCACGGCGTGCGGTGTGTGACGCGGTGGGCCTCCGGTGGTGGGAGCAGGATTCCCTCGTACCTGTGAGCGAGAACCGAAGAGTTCAAGCCACGGCGGGCAGCAGCGGCCAGCGTGCGCATCGACCAGCAGGGGCAGGCAGCGGCGGGAGCATCGCACACCCCCGCGTGCTCCCGCGCCTGCGGCGGTCGCAGCCGGGCCGCCGCCGCAGGCGCGTGGTCGGGCAGCGTCGCGTCCAGCGCCCCGGCGTCAGGCCACCGGCGCCGGGTACGTCGGGTACTCCACCCCCGACACGTGCTGGACGACGCGGATGACCTGGCACGAGTAGCCGAACTCGTTGTCGTACCAGAGGTAGAGGATCGCGTTGTCGCCGTCGACCTTGGTGGCGCCGGCGTCGACGATCGAGGCGTGGCGCGAGCCGATGAAGTCGTTCGACACGGCGTCAGGGGCGCTGGTGAAGTCGATCTGGCGCTTGAGCGGCGAGGTCAGCGACACCTTGCGGAGGTAGTCGAGGACCTCCTCGCGGGTGGCCTCGCGCCCGAGCCGCAGGCTGAGGATCGCGATGGAGACGTCCGGCACCGGAACGCGGACGGAGCTGCCGGTGATCGGGGCCTTCAGGTCCGGCAGGGCCTTGGCGACGGCGGAGGCGGCGCCGGTCTCGGTGATGACCATGTTGAGCGGCGCGCTGCGGCCGCGGCGGTCGGCTTTGTGGTAGTTGTCCAGGAGGTTCTGGTCGTTGGTGAACGAGTGGATGGTCTCCACGTGGCCGCGCAGGACCCCGTACTCGTCCGCCATCGCCTTCAGCGGCGGGACGATCGCGTTGGTGGTGCAGGACGCGCAGGACAGGATCCGCTCGTCGGGCTTGATCATGTCGTGGTTGACGCCGTGCACGACGTTGGGGACGTCGCCCTTGCCCGGCGCGGTCAGGACGACCTTGTCGATGCCGGGGCGCAGGTGGTTGGAGAGTCCCTCGCGATCGCGCCACTTGCCGGTGTTGTCGATGAGGATGGCGTCCTTGACGCCGTACGCCGTGTAGTCGATCTCGGAGGGGTCGTCGGCGTAGATCACCTTGATCTCGTTGCCGTTGGCGACGATGGTGCTGTTCGCCTCGTCCACGGTGATCGTGCCCTGGAACTGGCCATGAATGGAGTCCCGGCGCAGCAGCGAGGCCCGCTTGACCAGATCCTCGCCGGCCCGCTCGCCTCCCCCGCGCACGACGATGGCGCGCAGCCGCAGACCGTTACCGGAGCCGGCCTTCTCGATGAGCAGCCGGGCGACGAGGCGGCCGATGCGGCCGAAGCCGTAGAGCACGACGTCGCGCCCCGTCCGGCTCTCGATCTTGTTGTCGCCCGTCGCGCCGGCGACCGCCTCGGCGGTGAACTCCGCCACGGTCAGGCCGCGGTCGTCGGCCTTGTACATCGCGGCGAGCATGCCGAGGTCGATCTGGGCGGGGCCCAGGTCGAGCGCGGTGAGCGCCTGGAGGAACGGCAGCGTCTCCGTCACCGAGAGTTCCTCGCCCGCTATCTGCCGGGCGAATCGGTGCGTCTTGAGGATGCTCACCACCGACTTGTTCACCAGCGAGCGGCTGTGCAGCAGGATCGTGACATCACGCTCCCGGTGCAGCTTTCCGATGATCGGGATCATGGACTCCGCGATCTCTTCGCGGTGCTTCCAATTGGTGAACGAGTCGTCATTGACAGTCACAGGTTCATCTTTCGAGCTAGGCGGCGCTCACATGATAGCCCTCCGCTTTTTCGCCCGGCCAGGCGGTGCCGCCACGGGCCGCCCACGAGGGGTACGCACCGGTCTCACACCAGAGTCGCGGTGCTGCTCCAGCGCCACGGCTGGGATGCGCCAGGCGCCCGTCCTGTGCAGGCGGACGGGACGGGCGAACAGACGGGACGGGCGGACGGGAGATGACAGCCGTGGCGTGTCACGCAACGCCGGAGCCAGAAGGCGACAGCCTCGCCATGGCCCTGCCGGACGCAGCGGCCACATTCCGTTCACGGCTTCGCCGTGGAGAGCCATGCCGCGAGCGCTCCCGTGGCAGTCAGCGTGGTCAGAAGCTGCACCATAATCCTGCGGGATGCCCTGTTCTCCGGGCGATTTCCGTGGATCGCTACATCCCGAGCTTTTTCCTTCATTTCTCGCCGATTCCCCAGCAGCCCCAGAAGGATTCCAAGCATCACGCTCGAATACAGCGCCAGCAATGTATGCGTATCCATATGCTTCACAAAACCGGCCACCAAGGCGACCATTGCTCCACCCACCGGAGCGTAAGACACCTGAATCTTGTACCGCCGGTTCGGCATGAGCGTGACGCAGAATGCCAGGAATGCAACCACGCTGATCACAGCGACGGACCACCATATAAGCATGGAGATGACAGGAGGTTGCACGCCATTCTCCAAATGTCAGCAGCGCCCGACACCCGGGCCCACTTGATCTCGTCACGACGCCGACATGGAAAAGAGTGCCCCGAAAGAAGCGGCGACCGCCATCACCAAGACCAGCTGCAACTGCAAACCCATGGACAGGCCGTTAGCCGGCCCCTCACCGTTCGTCACCCTATCCTGATATCTCCTCTTGACCTCCGCCCGATGACCGATGAAGCCAACAGGAAACGCCAGGACCACAAAAGAGTAGATCGGGAGCAGCTCCCCGACGCCAAACCCCTTCGCTAAGGAGGCGATTATACAGAATGCGATAACAAGCGCAGGGGCAAGGAGCATCCGAACTCTGTACTGCTGGTTCGGCATGAGCGGAATAAAGAAAACCAAAAAAATTGCTGTCACCACGACGGATGCGCCCCACCAGATATTCAGCGGAACGGACGGAAGCTGCATGTCTTTTCCCTTTGCTCTGCGGGGGCCTCACCGCGGGGCCCCGCATCTTGCTGTCTTATCGGATCTCAGCACGACAAGTGACAAACACTGCGACATTGTGAACCATCCATGCGACTGCCACCTACTCGCGCTTCATGCGAATTGCGTCATACCACCAAGTAAACAACCCCACGAGCGGAGAGATCGCCTGATTAACGACCGGCACCGTCCGTTCAGCGGCCCTACTGCTTCCGCGTCACCGGGAAAGCAGGATACTTGACCCTGAAGCTGCCCGCTGCGTACACAGCCAAGGGCAATGACTACGCAGTCAACCTCAACATGATCACGGCTGTTTCTGAGAAATCCTTCAGGTTGGACAAGGACAAGTGGACCTCGACCGGAGAGGTCTCCGGCTCCCAGGGGCCCGATTTTACTCTGCTGGAGATCGTCGCCAAGAAGTGACGGCCGCGCCAACTACCATGGTCATCAAGTTGCACCCTAAATCCCAAAGAAATAGTCAAGAAAGACACATGCCTGGCAAGGCTGCACGCTCTGGGTAGGCGACGGGTTTTCTCGCGACCGGCATCATCGCCGGACTGTCACTGGCCTCGGGCTACCTCACGGGCGGCTCGGCCGGCGGCAAGCGGCACATGGACATGGTCGTCCGCTGGTCGGATGGTTCGGTCACCCTTTATCAGGGCGCCGATCACAAGGACCCGAAGTACCCGTTCTCGACGCAGTATCAGCTCGCGCAGGCGGGGAGCACCTGGCAGTACGCGCGGGCGATCACCGGGGGCATGGGGGCGCCAGGTCCAGTGCTCGGATGTTTGCGCGCGCAGCACAGCGGGCCGGGTGGCTGGTGTGCCGTCCGGCCCGTTCTGCCTGCGGGAGGGGTGGTGAGGGTTACGCGCTGACGCCCGGGGCCGTGCCGCCGCCTGCTGTGTACGAGGCCGCGCCGGTGCCGGCCAGGCTGCCGCCGTCGACGATGAGGTATTCGTCGCGGATCGGGCGCTCGGCCAGGAAGTCCTCCAGGATCTCGCGGGTGCCCGCGGCGTACCGGGCCTGGGCGGAGAGCGTGGTGCCGGAGACGTGCGGGGTCATGCCGTTGTGGGGGGCGGTGCGCCAGGGGTGGTCGGCGGGGGCGGGCTGCGGGTACCAGACGTCGCCCGCGTAGCCCGCCAGCTGGCCGGACTTGAGGGCGGCGGTCACCGCGTCCTGGTCGACGATCTGGGCGCGGGCGGTGTTGATGATGTACGAGCCGCGCTTCATGCTGCCGATGAGCTTCTCGTCGAAGAGGCGCTCGGTCTCCGGGTGCAGCGGGCAGTGGATGGACACCACGTCGACGGCGCGGGCCAGCGACTGCGCGTCCGGGTGGTACGTCAGCCCCAGCTCCTCCTCGATCTCGCGCGGCAGTTGGCGCTTGTCGGTGTAGTGAAGGTTGACGTCGAACGGCGCGAGGCGGCGCAGTACCGCGATGCCGATCCGGCCGGCGGCTATGACGCCGACGTTCATGCCTTCCAGGTCGTACGCGTTGGTCACGCAGTCGGCGATGTTCCAGCCGCCCTCGGCCGCCCACTTGTGGGAGGGGAGGTAGTTGCGGACCAGCGCGAGGATCTGCATCACCGCGTGTTCCGCGACGCTGATGCTGTTGCTGTACGTCACCTCCGCCACGGTCATGCCGCGCTCGATGGCCGCGTCCAGGTCCACGTGGTCCGAACCGATGCCCGCGGTGATGGCGAGCTTGAGGTTGGGGGCCTTCGCGATGCGCGCCTTGGAGAGGTAGGCGGGCCAGAACGGCTGGGAGATGACGACATCGGCGTCGGGGAGTTCGCGCTCCAGCTCGGAGTCCGGTCCCTCCTTGTCGGAGGTGACGACGAGGGTGTGGCCGCGCTCTTCGAGGAACTTGCGGAGGCCGAGTTCGCCCGAGACGCTGCCGAGCAGTTCGCCGGGGGTGAAGTCCACGGCGTCGGGGGTGGGCGTGGTCTGACCGCCGGGGTAGCCGTTCACGGCCGGAATGTCGTCGCGAGCGTACTTCGGCGGAAAACCGTCCACCGGGTCCGGGTACAGAACACACACGATCTTGGCCATCATTACTCCTGTGGAAGCAGTCGGATGTTCATCCGGCGGTGCGCCGAATTCCGAACTGATTCCACCCTGGCCCCGTTCCGGAGCACCGTCAAAGAGGCATTTTGGAATACCTGATAAGTTCGGCCTATCACGGTCGGGAAGGGTCGCGTAGGCCCTGCTTCATGGCCTCCGGACCTCGTGAGGTCGTGGGGTCCTGGGCTCGTGGGGTCGTGGGCTCACGGCGTCAGCGAGTCCGTCGGCAAGCGTTCCAGCACCGCCGCCACATCCGTCTTGCGCGCCAGCTCCGCCAGCGCCCTCGCCATCACCGACCCCGGCTCCCGCACCGTGGTCACCAGCCCCATCGGCACCGTGTGGTCCGGCTCCACCAACGGCAGCACCCGCATCCCGCGCGGCACGCCGAAGACGTGCAGCCAGGCGTACGGCACGACACCCACCCAGCGGCCCGTTCTGACGTGGGCGAACAGGGACGCCACCGAATCGGTCTCCACCTCCGGCTCCGCCCGCGCACCCGCCGCCTCGAAGATCTCGTCCAGCACACGGCGGCCCTGCATCGTGCCGACCAACAGGCACAGCGGCAGCCGGGCCGCCTCCGCCCACGTCGCGCTACGGGCTCCGGGGCGACCCACGGCCGTACCGGTCAGCAGCACATAGCGCTCCCGATAAAGCGGCACCACCTGAAATTTCTCCGAAATTCCGGCGCGCAGATAAGTAATTCCGGCGTCGATCTCGAAATCCTGGATCTTACTGAGCACGTCCTCCGATCTGAGATCGGAGAGAACGCGCACGCTCGCCAGCGGATGTTCCGTGCAGAAAGGCTCCGTGAGCAGCGATACGGCCGTCGAGGCGGTCGGCACGGAACCGATGCGGAGTTGTCCGCTGAGGCCCGTGCGCAGGGCGTCGACCTCGTCGGTGAGGGCGTCGCGATCGGCGAGGATGCGCTGGGCCCACAGGACGATGCGTTCGCCCTCCGGCGTGAGGCTCTCGAACTTCCGGCCCCGGCGGACCAGGGGCACGCCGAGTTCGTCCTCCAGCTTCCGTACGGCCTCGGAAAGGGCCGGCTGGGAGACATAGCACGCCTGCGCGGCGCGGGCGAAGTGCCGCTCGCGCGACAGCGCCACCAGATATTCGAGTTGGCGAAACAGCACCTTCCTGGTCTACCCGATCATGAGGGGAGACGCCAAACTTATGTACGACACCGGGCGGAACGGGTCGCGGCGAATCGGGCCGCGACGAGACACGACGGGCCGGGTCGGAATCGGGAGGCGGAGATCAATGGCGGCACGCGGCGAATTGGTGGCGGCGCTCAAGGAAGGGCGGCTGGCCCACGAGCTGGGCGAGGGCAGCGCGGACTGCCCGTACCCGGCCGGCCACCCCCTGCGGGCCCCCTGGCTGCGCGGCTTCGCCGCCGCCCGCTCCCAGGGCGAGGAGGGATCGGAGGGCGGCGAGGGCGCGGCGGGCGGGGACAAGTGACCCGCGTCGCTCACGGCAGGACCGCGATGCCGTCCAGCTCCACCATCGCCTGTTCGTCCCAGAGCCTCGCCGCCCCGATGACGGCCATCGCCGGGTAGTCGCTACCGGCCAGCCTCCGCCATACGCGGCCGAGTTCGGGCGCGTGCGCGCGGTACTCGGCCACGTCCGTGGCGTACACCGTGACGCGGGCGAGCTGGTCGGGCCGCCCGCCCGCCGCACGCAGGGCCGCCAGCAGATTGGTCAGCGCCTGCTCGAACTGCGTCGCCAGGCCGCCTTCGATGACCTTGCCGTCCCCGTCGAGGGCGGTCTGCCCGGCCAGGAAGACGAGCCGGCCGCCCGTGGCGGTCACGGCGTGCGTGAATCCGGTGGGCGGGGACAGCTCCGCCGGGTTGATCCGCACCAGCTCCTGCTCAGCGGCCTCGTCCTTCATCGGTCATCGGTCCTCTCCTTCTCGGGACTTTCTCAGGACTGTCTCGGAGCTTTCTCCGGACTCTCTCGGGGCTTTCCAAGGGGCTTTCTCGGGACTCTCACCGCGGCTCCCCGCCCGGCTCGGAACCGGCCTTGGCCCCAACCTCGACCTCGGCCCCAGCCCCGGCCCCAGCCCCAAAACCGACCCCCGCCCGCCCCCGATACAGCTCCTTGGCGATGATCGTCCGCTGCACCTCGCTCGCCCCCTCGTAGATGCGCGGCGCGCGCACCTCCCGGTAGAGGTGTTCCAGCAGATGGCCGTGGCGCAGCGCACGCGCGCCGTGGAGCTGGACGGCGGCGTCCACCACGTACTGGGCCGTCTCGGTGGCGAGCAGCTTGGCCATGGCGGAGCTGCTCGCGACGCCGGGCGCCCCCGCGTCGTACGCCGCGGCGGCCGCGTACACGAGCAGCCGTGCGGCCTCGGTGCGGGTGGCCATCTCGGCGAGCTGGTGGGAGACGGCCTGGAGGTCCTTGAGGGGGCCGCCGAAAGCCTGCCGCTCCCCCGCGTGGCGCACCGCCGCGTCGAGCGCGGCCTGGGCCATGCCGATCGCGAACGCGCCGACGCTGGGCCGGAAGAGGTTGAGCGTGCGCATGGCGACGCGGAAGCCGGCGTCGGCCTCGCCGAGCAGGTCGTCGCGGGTGACGGGGACGGCGTCGAAGGCGAGGGTGCCGATGGGGTGCGGGCTGAGCATGTCGAGCGGCGCGCCGGTGAGGCCGGGGCGGTCGGCGGGTACGACGAAGGCGGTCACGCCGCGGGCTCCCGCGCCCTCGGTCGTACGGGCGAAGACGGTGCAGAAGTCGGCCTCGGGGGCGTTGGAGATCCAGCACTTCTCACCGGTAAGCCGCCACCGGCCGGGGCCGTCCGGGTCGGCGCGCAGGGCCAGGGCGGCGGCGTCGGACCCGGCGTCGGGCTCGCTGAGCGCGAAGGCGGCGACCGCGCGGCCCGCGACGACCTCCGGCAGCCAGCGGGCGCGCTGTTCGGCGGTCCCGGAGAGGGCGACGGGGTACGCGCCGAGGCCCTGGAGGGCGAGGGCCGTCTCGGCCTCGGTGCATTCGGCGGCGAGTGATTCGCGCAGCAGGCAGAGGTCCATGGCGCGTACGGGCCCCTCGGCGGGGAAGACCCGTGCCAGCAGCCCCAGTTCGCCCAGGGCGGCGACGAGCGGCCGGTTGACGCGGCCGGGGGTGCCGTCGGAGGCGAGTGGGCGGAGCTGTCCGGCGGTGAGGGCGCGCAGTTCGGCGCACCACTGTCGCTGGTGCGGCTCCAGTGCGAAGGGGGTGGTCACCGGGCGCCTCCTTTATCGCGGTCTGTTGACTGCCGTCACCAAGACGTTACGCTGACATCGGATCGTCGCTGCCTGCAAGACCCCCACTTCCCTTTTCGGCGCAAGGGGGCGCATGCGTCATGGAGCTCAGTCCTTCGGCCCACGTCGACACCTTTCCGCGCGATCACCTGCCGCCCGCCGACGAGTGGCCGGAGCTGCTCCACGAGCCGCCCGCGCCGCAGTACCCCGAACGGCTCAACTGCGGCGCCGAACTCCTCGACGCCACCGTGCGGCGGCTCGGCCCGGACTCCGGGCGCCCGGCCGTGCTGGACGGGGCGGGCGGCGTCTGGTCGTACGACGAGCTGCGCGGCCATGTCGACCGGATAGCGCACGTACTCACCGCCGATCTCGGGGTGGTGCCCGGCAACCGGGTGCTGTTGCGCGGGCCCACCTCGCCGTGGTTGGCGGCCTGCTGGCTCGCGGTGATGAAGGCGGGCGCGGTGGCCGTCACGGTGCTGGCCGCGCAGCGCTCCGCCGAGCTGGCGACGATCTGCGGGATCGCCCGCATACGGCACGCGCTGTGCGACGCCGGCTGCCTCGACGATCTCGCGCGGGCGGACGTGCCGGGGCTGCGCGTCACGGCGTTCGACGGCGAGGGCCCCGACGACCTGCTGCGGCTGGCCGACGGCAAGCCCGCGTCGTACGAGCCGGTGGCGACCGCCGCCGACGACGTGGCGCTGATCGCCTTCACCTCGGGCACGACGGGCCGGCCCAAGGGCTGTATGCACTTCCACCGCGATGTGCTGGCCATCGCCGACACCTTCTCGGCACACGTGCTGCGGCCCCGGCCCACCGACGTGTTCGCGGGCAGCCCGCCGCTGGGCTTCACCTTCGGGCTGGGCGGACTGGTGATCTTCCCGCTGCGCGCGGGCGCCTGCGCGCTGCTCGTGGACCGCGCCGGCCCCGAACGGCTGCTCGCCCACATCGAGGAACACCGCGTCTCCGTGCTGTTCACCGCGCCCACCGCCTACCGCGCGATGCTCGGCAAGCTCGGCTCGTACGACACGTCGTCGCTGCGCCGGTGCGTGTCCGCCGGGGAGAATCTGCCCGCCGCCCTGTGGCGCGACTGGCACCGGGCCACCGGCCTGCGCGTCATCAACGGCATAGGGGCGACCGAGATGCTGCACATCTTCATCTCGGCCGCCGACGACGACATCCGGCCGGGCACGACGGGCGTCGCCGTGCCCGGGTTCCAGGCGCGGGTGGTCGGGGCGGACGGGCGGCCGGTGGCGGACGGCTCGCCGGGGCTGCTCGCGGTGCGCGGGCCCACGGGCTGCCGCTATCTGGCGGACGAACGCCAGCGCGGGTACGTACAGGGCGGCTGGAATCTGACGGGCGACACCTACGTCCGCGAACCCGACGGCTACTTCCGCTACGTGGCGCGCGCCGACGACATGATCATCTCGGCCGGGTACAACATCGCGGGCCCCGAGGTCGAGGACGCGCTGGCCCTCCACCCCGATGTGGCCGAGGTGGCGGTGGTGGGGCGGCCGGACGAGGAGCGCGGAGAGATCGCCGTCGCCCATGTGGTGCTCCGGCCGGGCGTGGCGGGCACCGCGGAGACCGTGGCCGCGCTCCGCGAGTTCACCAAGAAGCAGATCGCGCCCTTCAAGTGTCCGCGCGACATCGTGTTCGTCGAGGCGCTGCCCCGCACGCCGACCGGCAAGCTCCAGCGCTTTCGGCTGCGCGGCGGCGCTTTACAGTTTCCCCGTGACTGACCAGCACGCTCCCCGTTCCCTCATCGTCACGTTCTACGGCGCGTACGGGCGCGGGGACGCCCACTCCCCCGCCGGCCCGGTGCCGGTCGCCGCCCTCATCCGGCTGCTGGGCGCCGTGGGCGTGGACGCGCCCTCGGTGCGGTCGGCGGTCTCCCGGCTGAAGCGGCGCGGACTGCTCGTCGCGGACCGTACGGAGAGCGGGGCGGCCGGCTACGCGCTCTCCCCCGACGCCCGGCAACTGCTCGACGACGGCGACCGGCGCATCTACACCCGGCCCCCTGCACGCTGCGGCGACGGCTGGCTCCTCGCGGTCTTCTCGGTGCCGGAGGAGGAGCGCAACAAGCGGCATCTGCTGCGTTCGCGGCTGGCCCGGCTGGGGTTCGGCACGGCGGCGCCGGGGGTGTGGATCGCCCCGGCGCACGTCCACGACGAGACGCGGCACACCTTGGAGCGGCTGGGGCTGGCCGGCTATGTGGACCTCTTCCGGGGCGAGCACGCCGGGTTCGAACCGACGGCCGCGGCGGTCGCGCGGTGGTGGGACCTGGCCGGGCTGGCCAAGCGGCACCAGGCCTTTCTGGACGCGCACGAGCCGGTGCTGGACCGCTGGACGCGCCGCCGGGTCGTACCGCCCGCGGACGCCTACCGGGACTACCTGCTGGCGCTGGACTCCTGGCGGCGGCTGCCCTACGCGGACCCGGGGCTGCCGCCCGCGCTGCTGCCGCCGGACTGGCCGGGCGCGCGGGCGGCCGACGTGTTCGGCGCGCTGCACCGCAAGCTGCGCGACGCGGGCGCGGTGTACGCGGCGCAGTGGCTGCTTTGACGGCCCGTCATGTCTTGACTCCCCGTCATGTCTTGACTTCCCGTCATGTCTTGACTTCCCGTCGCGTCCTGACGGCCCGTCACGTGTGGAGGGTGAGCCTCGGCTTGGGGCCGTCCGTGCGGCCCGTCGGAGGTGTGCGGCTCCCCGCCCGATAGGGCAGGGGCCAGGGCGCGCCGGGGCCCGTATAGGACTGGTCGGCGGCGGCGTGCAGGGTCCACTGCGGGTCGTAGAGGTGCGGGCGGGCCAGGGCGCAGAGGTCGGCACGGCCCGCCAGGACAAGGGAGTTGACGTCGTCCCAGGAGGAGATGGCGCCCACCGCGACGACCGGTACGCCCAGCGTGTTGCGTATCCGGTCGGCATACGGCGTCTGGTACGAGCGGCCGAAGTCCGGGGCCTCGTCGGGGACGACCTGGCCGGTGGAGACGTCGATGGCGTCGGCGCCGTGGGCCGCGAAGGCGCGGGCGGTCTCGACGGCGTCGTCCCCGGTGGTGCCGCCCTCGGCCCAGTCGGTCGCGGAGATGCGGACGGTCATAGGCTTCTCGGCGGGCCATACGGCCCGTACGGCGTCGAACACTTCGAGGGGGTAGCGCAGCCGGGCTGCGAGGTCCCCGCCGTAGGCGTCGGTGCGCCGGTTGGTGAGCGGGGAGAGGAAGGAGGAGAGCAGGTAGCCGTGCGCGCAGTGGAGTTCCAGGAGGTCGAACCCGGCGCGGTCGGCGGCCTCGGCGGATCGTACGAACTGCTCGCGTACGGCCGCCAGTCCGGCGTGGTCGAGCGCGTGCGGGGTCTGGTTGACGCCGGGGCGGTACGGCAGTGGCGAGGGCGCCTCCAGCGGCCAGTTGCCGTCCGGCAGGGGCTGGTCGATGCCGTCCCACATGAGGCGGGTGGAGCCCTTGCGGCCGGAGTGGCCTATCTGGGCGCCGATGGCGGTGCCGGGCGCGCTCGCGTGCACGAAGTCGGTGACGCGCCGCCAGGCCCGCTCGTGCTCGGGCGCGTACAGGCCGGCGCAGCCCGGGGTGATGCGGCCCCGCTCGCTGACGCAGATCATCTCGGTCATGACCAGGCCCGCGCCGCCGAGGGCGCGGGCGCCGAGGTGGACGAGGTGGAAGTCGCCGGGCACGCCGTCCTCGGCGCTGTACATGTCCATCGGCGAGACGACGACGCGGTTGCGCAGGGTCAGCCCGCGCAGGGCCAGGGGCGTGAACATGGGCGGCGTGCCGGGCGGCACGGCCGCTTCGCGCTCGACGGAGCCGACGAACTCCGCGTCGCGCAGCCGCAGGTTGTCGTGGGTGACGCGGCGGCTGCGGGTGAGGAGGTTGAAGGCGAACTGGCGGGGCGGCTGGCCGGCGTAGACCGCGAGGTCCTCGAACCATTCGAGGCTGGCGCGGGCCGCGCGCTGGGTGGACTGCACGACGGGGCGGCGCTCGGCCTCGTACGCGGCGAGCGCCTCGGCGACGGTGGGCCGCTCGGTGAGGCAGGCGGCGAGCGCGAGGGCGTCCTCGACGGCGAGCTTGGTGCCGGAGCCGATGGAGAAGTGCGCGGTGTGCGCGGCGTCGCCGATCAGGACGGTGTGGCCGTGCGACCAGTGCTCGTTGACGACCGTGCGGAAGGCGGTCCAGCTGGAGTTGTTGCCGCGCAGCGGGCGGCCGCCGAGAGTGTCGGCGAAGAGCTTGCCGCACTGGTCGATGGAGCCCTGTTCGTCGCAGCGGTCGAGGCCGGCGGCGCGCCAGACCTCTTCGCGCATCTCGACGATGACGGTGGAGGCGCCGGCGCCGCCCGCCTCGGAGCGGGCGTAGGGGTAGCCGTGCAGCTGGACGATGCCGTGTTCCGTCTCGGCGGTCTCGAAGCGGAAGGCGTCGAAGGCGAAGTCGGCGGCGAGCCAGATGTAGCGGCAGCGGTGCGTGGTCACGCGCGGCCGGAAGGCGTCGCGGTGGGCGTCGCGGGTGAGGCTGTGCACCCCGTCGGCGGCGATGACCAGGTCGTACGAGCGGGCCAGCGCGGCGGCGGGCGGCGCCTGCGTACGGAAGCGCAGCTCGACGCCGAGCGAGGCGCACCGCTCGTGCAGGATCTCCAGAAGCCGGCGGCGGCCGAGGGCGGCGAAGCCGTGGCCGCCGGAGCGCTGGACGGTGCCGCGGTGGACCACGTCGATGTCGTCCCAGCGCACGAACTCGTCTTGCAGCGCGCGGTAGACGACGGGGTCGGCGTGTTCGATGCCGCCGAGCGTCTCGTCGGAGAGGACGACGCCGAAGCCGAAGGTGTCGTCGGGGGCGTTGCGCTCCCAGACGGTGATCTCGCGCCGGGGGTCGAGGCGCTTGAGCAGGGCGGCGGCGTAGAGGCCGCCGGGGCCGCCGCCGATGACGGCGATACGGGTGGCGGCTGCCGCTGCCGGTCCCGCTGCTCCTCCCGGTCCTCCCGTTCCGGCCGTTCCCGCCGCGGCCACTACCGCCCCTGCCATTTCGGCGGGCGCTTCTCGGCGAACGCGGCGTGGAACTCGGCGTAGTCGGCGCTGTTCATCAGCAGCGCCTGGGTCGCCGCGTCCATCTCGACGGCGGCGGACAGCGGCATGTCGAGTTCGGCGGTGAGCAGCGCCTTGGTCTGCGCGTAGGCGAGGGCGGGGCCCTCGGCGAGGCGGCGGGCGAGGGTGGCGGCCGCGGCCGGGGCCCGCCCCTCGTCGACCAGCTCGCTGATCAGGCCGATCCGCTCGGCCTCCGGGGCGCGTACCGGCTCGCCGAGCATCAGCAGCCGGGTCGCGTGCCCGAGGCCGACGACGCGCGGCAGCAGATAGGCGGCGCCCATGTCGCCGCCGGATAGCCCGACGCGGGTGAACAGGAACGCGAAGCGGGCGGACGGGTCGGCGACCCGGAAGTCCGCGGCCAGGGCGAGGACGGCGCCCGCGCCCGCGGCGACGCCGTGCACCGCGGCGACCACGGGGAAGGGGCATTCGCGCAGCGCCCGTACGACCTGGCCGGTCATCCGGTTGAAGTCGAGGAGCTCGCCCGTGTCCATGGCCAGGGTGGCGCCGATGATGTCGTCGACGTCGCCGCCGGAGCAGAAGCCGCGGCCCTCGCCGCCGAGCACGAGGCTCCGTACGGAACCGTCGCGGGCCAGCTCCGGGAGGAGGTCGCGGAGATCGGCGTAGGCGCCGAAGGTGAGGGCGTTGAGCTTCTCGGGGCGGGCGAGGGTGACGGTCGCGACGCCGTTGTCGAGGGAGAGGCGCAGATGCCGCCACTCCTCGGCTTCGGTGCGGTGCGCGGAACCGGTGAACGGACTCATGGAGCACGGCCTCCTTCAGCCGGACGGCTGGTGCTGCCTGCCTTCCGAAGTTATCACCGAAGCGTGACCGTCGTCACGAGTGCGCGATACCGGGACTGGATACTGGGGCGCGATACCGGGACTGGATACCGGGGCGCGATACCGGGGCGGTGCGGCCTCCAGGCAGCGGGGCCGATGCCGGGCCGATATCGAGCCGATTCCGAGAGGGCCGGAAGTCCCATAAGCCGCGGACCGGGGACTCTGACACCACCAGCGCCCGTTTCGTACTGTTGAAGGCGGAAAGAGTCCACCCACGACTCCTTCCTCACGTCCTTCGACGAACGGACCGATACGTTGCCCGACACCGCCCGCCCGGCCTTCTGGCGCATCTTCCTGCCGCACACCACGGCCGCCGTGCCGATCGCACGCGCTCTGATCCGCAGTGCGCTCACGGACATCGAGGCGGCGGCGGACAGCGACACGGCGGAGCTGCTCACGGCGGAGCTGGTGGCCAACGCGGTGGAGCACACGGGCGGCGACCACCCGATAGAGCTGGTGGTGGAGCTGCTGGAGACCGGCTGCCAGGTCGAGGTGCACGACCGCGACCCGGCCCCGGTCGGCGGCCTGGACAGCCGCGTCCCCGCGCCGTCGCCCTCGCCGGACAGCCTCGACGAGCACGGCCGGGGCCTGCTGCTGATCCGTACGCTGAGCGCGGCGTCCGGCTACCGCGCCACGGAGCACGGCAAGGCCGTCTGGTTCACTCTCCGCCCGGCGTGCTGACGCCCGCGCCCACCGGGACCCGGGGGCCGTCCGCACCCGCCTTGGCGGCGCCGATGCGCGAGCGGGGACGCCCGTAGCAGACGTACACGAGCGCGCCGACCGCCAGGAAGGCGGCGAACTGCGCCCAGGTCGCCGGCCCCGTCCCGTACATCAGATACAGGCAGAAGCCGACGCCCAGCAGCGGCGTGAGCGGGAAGAGCCGGGCCCGGAAGGGCCGCGGCAGATCGGGGCGCGTGCGGCGCAGCGCGATCACGGCGACGTTGACCACGGCCATGACGGCGAGGGTGCCGATGGTGGTCAGGTTCAGCACCACGTCCAGCGGTACGAACGCGGCGGGCACCGCGAAGACCACGGCGACGATCCAGGTGCCCGCGACGGGCGTCGAGGTCTTCGGGGAGATGCGCTCGAAGACGCGCGGGATCAGGCCGTCGCGGGACATGGACATGAGGATGCGGGTCTGCCCGTACATCACCGCCAGCACGACGGAGGCGATGGCGACGACGGCGCCGAAGGCGATGACGCCGCCGCCGAGGGTCGAGCCGGTGACCTGGTTGACGATGAGCGAGAGGGCCGCGGGCCGGTCGGCCACGGCGTCGGCGGACATCGCGCCGACGGCGGCGAAGGCGACCAGGCAGTAGAGCAGCGTGACGACGCCGATGCAGATCATGATCGCCAGCGGGATGGTGCGCCGCGGGTTCTTGACCTCCTCACCTGCCGTGGTGATCGCGTCGAAGCCGATGTACGAGAAGAACGCGACCGAGGCGCCGGAGGTGACCCCGGCGATGCCGTGGGAGGCGAACGGCGAGAGATGGCCGGCCTTGAACGCGGTGAACGCGATGGCGCAGAAGAGGACGAGCACGGCGATCTTCAGTACGGCCATGAACGCGGTCGCCCGCGCGCTCTCCCGCACCCCGCGCACCAGCAGCGTCGCGGCGAGCAGCATCACCACGACGGCGGGGAGGTTGACGACGCCGCCCTCGCCGGGGGCGTTGGACAGGGCGGCGGGCAGCTGGTGGCCGGTGAGCCCGGCGAGCAGCTCGTTCAGATACTGGCCCCAGCCGACCGCGACGGCGGATACCGAGACGCCGTACTCCAGCAGCAGGCACCAGCCGATCAGGAAGGCCGCGCCCTCGCCGAGCGTCGCGTAGGCGTACGAGTAGGAGGAGCCGGAGACGGGGATCGCGCCGCCCAGCTCCGCGAAGGAGAAGGCGGTGAAGACGCAGGTCACGGCGGCGATCACAAAGGAGACCGCGGCCGCCGGGCCGGCTTGGGAGACGGTGTCGGAGAGGCCGACGAAGATGCCGGTGCCGACGATCGCACCGACGCCGAAGCACACGAGCTGGAAGAGGCCCATGGTGCGCTTGAGGCCATGCCCTTCGAGGTCCGCGCCGGACTCGGCTATGAGCAGATCGGGGGACTTGACGCGTAGTCGGGACGGGGGCATGGGGTGGTTCTCTTCTCTGGTCGTGCACAAGCGGGTGGGGTCCGGGCACGCAGGCCCGGACCCCACCGAATAGGTGAATAGTAACCGCAATCGATGCATGATCGCCCGTTGGGGCGTATGGCTATGCGGACGCCGGTGTGGTGGTGCGGCGCGCTGCGGTTACGCGGTCGCGGCGGTTACGCGGTCGCGGCGTCCCCGCCGCCCAGCGTCGCGACCAGTACGGCCTTGATGGTGTGCATGCGGTTCTCGGCCTCGTCGAAGACGACGGAGTGCCCGGACTCGAAGACCTCGTCGGTGACCTCCAGGGAGGTCAGCCCGTGCTGCTCGTAGATCTCCTGGCCGACCTTGGTGCCGAGGTCGTGGAAGGCGGGCAGGCAGTGCAGGAACTTCACGTCGGGGTTGCCGGTGGCGCGCAGCACGTCCATGGTCACGGCGTACCGGGAGAGCAGCTTGATCCGCTCCTCCCACACCTCCTTGGGCTCGCCCATCGACACCCAGACGTCGGTGGCGACGAAATCCGCGCCGCGCACGCCCTCGGCGACGTCCTCGGTGAGCGTGACGCGCGCGCCGGAGCCCTCGGCCAGCCGCCGCGCCTCGGCCACGACCTCGTCCGTCGGCCACATCCGGCGCGGCGCGACGATCCGCACGTCCATCCCGAGCAGGGCGCCGGTGACGAGGTAGGAGTTGCCCATGTTGTAGCGGGCGTCGCCCAGATAGGCGAACGCGACCTGTTCCAGCGGCTTCGCGGTGTGCTCGACGACCGTGAGCACGTCGGCCAGCATCTGGGTGGGGTGCCACTCGTCGGTGAGCCCGTTGAAGACGGGGACGCCCGCGTACCGCCCCAGCTCCTCGACGATCTCCTGGCCGTTCCCCCGGTACTCGATCCCGTCGAACATCCGGCCCAGCACGCGCGCCGTGTCCTTCACCGACTCCTTGTGCCCGATCTGCGAACCGGCCGGGTCGAGATAGGTCGTGGACGCGCCCTGGTCGGCGGCGGCCACCTCGAAGGCGCAGCGGGTGCGAGTGGAGGTCTTCTCGAAGATCAGGGCGATGTTCTTGCCGCGGAGCCGCTGCTCCTCGGCACCGGCGCGCTTGGCGGCCTTGAGCTCCGCGGCCAGCTCGACCAGGCCGCGGAACTCCTCGGCTGTGAAGTCCAGCTCCTTGAGGAAGTGGCGGCCCGTGAGATCTATCGCCATGGGGTGGGCTCCTCGGTCACGACTACAGGGAATTACGGAAGTCTATACGACGCACCGTATATGGATGCGGCGGTCCGACCTGGACGTCTGCGCGCGAGTGCCGGTACCAGGCTTCTCGGCCGGGCTATACAGGGTCTCTCTCCACCGGGCAGCTCATACAGCGCGGGCCGCCCCGCCCCCGGCCCAGCTCGCTGCCGGGGATCGTGATGACCTCGATCCCGTGCTTGCGCAGAAACGTGTTGGTGGTCGCGTTCCGCTCGTACGCGACCACCACGCCCGGCTCGATGGCCAGCACGTTGCAGCCGTCGTCCCACTGCTCGCGCTCCGCCGCGTGCACGTCCTGCGTCGCCGTCAGCACCCGGATCGCGTCCAGCCCGAGCGCCGCCGCGATGGCCCGGTGCATATGGCCCGGCGGATGGTCGGTGACCTTGAGGTCCAGCTCGCCCGCGCCCGGCTCGATCGTGTACGAACGGAGCATCCCGAGCCCCGCGTACTGGGTGAAGGTGTCCCCGTCCACCATCGTCATCACGGTGTCCAGGTGCATGAACGCCCGGCCCTTCGGCATGTCCAGAGCCACGATCGTACGGGCCGACCCGGCCGCGAAGAGCCCGCGCGCCAGCATCTCCACCGCCTGCGGAGTGGTCCGCTCACTCATCCCGATGAGCACCGCCCCATCGCCGATGACCAGCACGTCTCCGCCCTCGATGGTGGACGGATAGGACGCCTGCCCCTCCGACCAGACGTTAAAATCGGCGCTCGCGAAGAGCGGGTGGTGCCGGTAGACGGCCTCGTAGTGGACCGTCTCGTGCCAGCGGGCCGGCCAGCGCATCGCGTTGATGCAGACCCCGTCGTAGACCCAGGCCGAGGCGTCGCGGGTGAAGAGGTGGTTGGGCAGCGGATTGAGCAGGAAGTCGTCCAGCTCCATCGCGTGGAACCGCACGGACACCGGCTCGGCGTACCCGGCCAGGAACTCCCGCTTCGTCATCCCCCCGACCAGCGCCTCGGTCAGCTCGGGCACCGACAGCTCGTCGAAGGCGGCACGCAGCGGGCCGGTGGCGAGCGGCCCGTACTCCTTCTCGTCGAAGACCCGGTCCAGTACGAGCGTACGAGCCGCCGGCACCGTCAGGCTCTCGGCGAGGAGGTCCTGGAAGAGGTGCACCTCGACGCCGCGGTCGCGCAGCACGTCGGCGAAGCCGTCGTGCTCGGCACGGGCGCGGCGCACCCACAGGACGTCGTCGAAGAGCAGGGCGTCCTTGTTGGACGGCGTGAGGCGCTTCAGCTCCAGGTCGGGGCGGTGCAGGATGACGCGGCGCAGCCGCCCGGCCTCGGAGTCGACGTGGAATCCCATGCGCCCATCCTGGCCCGAACCAGCCGAGATCACTCGGCGCACGACGCGCCACGTTCCGGCTCGGGCCCGGAGGGGGGCAGGGGTGGAGTGGGGTTGAGCGGGGTGGCATGGGGGCGCCGGCTTGCCGGATGGTGGGGCGGGCAGGGCGGGGCGGCTCGCGGGTGGGGGTGCGGGTCTCGGGGCCTGCCCGGGGGCGGGGGTCGGGGATCGCCGGGGACGCCAGGGCCACCGGGGACGCCGGGGCCGCCGGGGCCGCCGGGGCCGCCGAAGGGGCAGAGCCGTCCGACGCGTCGGAGCTGCTGGAGCTGCTGGAACTGCTGGAACTGCCGGAGCTCTCGGACGCGTCGGAGCCGTCTGTCACGTCAGAGCCGGGGGTCGACCGGCTCCGATTCCAGGGCCAGTACCGCGAACACCGCCTCGTGCACCCGCCACAGCGGTTCGCCGTCCGCCATCCGGTCCAGCGCCTCCAGACCGAGCGCGTACTCGCGCAGGGCCAGCGAGCGCTTGTGCCCCAGGTGTCGTACGCGCAGCCGGTCCAGGTTCTCCGGGCGCGTGTACTCCGGCCCGTAGACGATGCGCAGGTACTCGCGGCCGCGGCACTTGACGCCGGGCTGGGTGAGTCTGCCGTCCGCCCGGCGCCGATAGGCCTGGAGCGGTTTGACGACCATGCCCTCGCCGCCCGCCGCGGTCAGGTCGAGCCACCACCGCACGCCGTCGGCGACCGACGCCTCGTCCTCCGTGTCGACGACGAGCCGGCGGGTACGGGTCAGCAGCCCGCCACCACCGTTCCGCTCGCCCTGGTCGGCGTCCTGGTCGGCGTCGACGAGGCGGTCCAGCCACGCCAGCTGCTCGTCGTGCGGCACCGCGGCGAGGCTGCGGCCCTCGGCGGCCAGGATCTGGAACGGCGCGAGCCGCACGTCGGCCAGGCTCTCGACGGGCCAGCAGTAGCGCCGGTACGCCTCGGTGAAGGCCGCCGCGTCGGCGGCCCGTTCGCGCTGGAGGCCGAGGAGGCCGGACACGTCCGCGCCGCGCGCCGCCGCGGACTCCAAGGCCGCCAGCGCGCCCGGGAAGACGGCGCGGGAGGCCGCGCCGACGGCCGCGTACTGGTTACGGAGCAGCCCGCCGGACTTCAGGGACCACGGCATCAGCTCCGCGTCGAACAGCAGCCAGCCGGTGGCGAGCTCCTCCCACAGGCCCGCCACGTCGACGGCGCTCCGCAGCCGCGCGAGGACCGCCTCGGTCCGCGCCGGATCGTCGAAGAACGGCCGTCCGGTGCGCGTGTGCACGGCCCCCGTCACACCGTCTGCCGCGCCGAAGCGCTCCCGCGCGGTGTCCTGGTCGCGGCAGAGCAGCACCACGGCCCGCGACCCCATGTGCTTCTCCTCGCACACCACGTGGCGCACGCCGTCCGAGCGGTAACCGGCGAAGGCTTCCGCCGGGTGCTCCAGGTAGCCGTCCTCCTTCGAGGTCACGCAGGGCGCCATGGTGGGCGGCAGATAGGCGAGCAGCCGCGGGTCGATCGCGAAGCGGCTCATGACCTCCAGCGCGGCGGCGGCGTTCTCCTCCTTCACCGCTATCCGGCCCGCGTGCCGGGTCTCCACGGCCCGCCGGCCGGCGACGTCGGCGAGGTCGAGCGGCCGGCCGTCGGCGCCGCCGGGCGCCTCGGAGGCGAGCGGCCTGGCCGGCTCGTACCAGACCTGCTCGGCCGGCACGTCGACCAGCTCGCGCTCGGGCCAGCGCAGAGCGGTCATCTTGCCGCCGAAGACGGCGCCGGTGTCGAGGCAGATGGTGTTGTTGATCCAGGAGGTGTTCGGTACGGGCGTGTGACCGTAGACGACGACGGCGCGGCCCCGGTACTCCTCCGCCCACGGGTAGCGCACAGGCAGGCCGAACTCGTCGGTCTCCCCGGTCGTGTCCCCGTACAGCGCGTGCGAGCGGACCCGGCCGGAGGTGCGACCGTGGTACTTCTCGGGCAGCCCGGCGTGGCAGACGACGAGTCCCCCGCCGTCGAGCACGTAATGGCTGACCAGCGACTCGATGAAGGAGCGGACCTCCGCGACGAAGGCGTCGTCCTCCTTCTCCAGCTGCTCGACGGTCTCGGCGAGCCCGTGGGTGTGCTGGACCTTGCGGCCCTTCAGGTACCGGCCGAGCTTGTTCTCGTGGTTGCCGGGCACGCACAGCGCGTGGCCGGCGGCGACCATGCCCATGACGAGGCGGAGCACGCCGGGGCTGTCCGGGCCGCGGTCCACGAGGTCGCCGACGAAGACGGCCGTACGGCCGTCGGGGTGCGCGGCGTCCACCGGCCGGCCCGCGCCGTCCCGCTCGACGGCGTACCCGAGCTTGCCGAGCAGCGTCTCCAGCTCGGAGCGGCAGCCGTGGATGTCGCCGATGATGTCGAACGGCCCGGTGCGGTGCCGCAGGTCGTTGTAGCGCCGCTCCAGGGTGATCTCGGCGGCCTCCGCCTCCTCCGCGCCGCGCAGGACGTGCACCTTGCGGAACCCCTCGCGCTCCAAGTGGCGCAGGGAGCGGCGCAGTTCGCGCTGGTGGCGCTGGATGACATGGCGGGGCATCCCGGCCCGGTCGGGGCGTGCCGCGTTGCGCTCCGCGCAGACCTCCTCGGGCATGTCGAGGACGATGGCCACCGGCAGCACGTCGTGCTCGCGGGCCAGCCGTACGAGCTGGCCGCGGCTCTCCGCCTGGACGCTGGTGGCGTCGATGACGGTGAGCCGGCCGGCCGCCAGGCGTTTGCCCGCGATGTAGTGCAGGACGTCGAAGGCATCCCGGCTGGCGCCCTGGTCGTTCTCGTCGTCGCTGACCAGACCGCGGCAGAAGTCGGAGGAGAGGACCTCGGTGGGCTTGAAGTGGCGGGCCGCGAAGGTGGACTTGCCGGAGCCGGTGGCGCCGATGAGGACCACGAGGGAGAGGTCGGGCACGGCGAGAGTGCGCTTGGCGCGAGTATCGGTTTCGATGCCGGTCATGCTGCCTTCTCCTCCTTCTTCTTCTCGGTCTTGTCCCGCTCGTCGTTCCTGGCCGGCTCGCCGCTCCTGGCCGGCTCGTCGTTCCTGGCCTGCTTTTCGTTCCTGGCCTGTTTCTCGGTCGAGTCGCGCTTGTCGGTGGTCGCGCCCCGCTTGTCGGTCGCTTCCTGCACGTTCATGGTGAACACGGCCAGCTGGGTAGGCGGCCCGACCTCCGGGTCGTCGGGCCCCACCGGCCGGAACCCCACCGCGTAACCGTGCCGCTCGGCCACGCCCTCGGCCCATGTGCGGAACTCCGCGCGCGTCCACTCGAAGCGGTGGTCGCCATGGCGCACATGCCCGGCGGGCAGGCTCTCCCAGCGCACGTTGTACTCGACGTTGGGCGTGCTCACCAGCACGGTCCCCGGCCTGGCCGCACCGAAGACGGCGTACTCCAGAGCGGGCAGCCGCGGCAGGTCGAGGTGTTCGATCACCTCGCTGAGCACCGCCGCGTCGTACCCCTTGAGCCTGCTGTCGGTGTAGGCCAGGGAACCCTGCATCAGCCGCACCCGCGCGGCCTGCCGTTCGGACATCCGATCCAGCCGCAGCCGCCGCGCGGCCTCCTTGAGCGCCCGCATCGACACGTCGACGCCGACGACATCGGTGAACTGGGCTTCCTTGAGAAGCGCGGCCACCAACTGCCCCTGCCCGCAGCCGAGGTCGAGCACCCGCGCCGCCTTGGCCGCCCGCAGCTCCCCGAGGATCGCCTCGCGGCGCCGCACGGCCAGTGGTACGGGCTTCTCCTCGGTATCGCTCTCCTCGTCCACGGCGTTGTCCAGCTCCTCCGCCTCGCTGCCGTCGGCCTCGGCGAGCCGGGCGAGCTCCAGGCGGTCGAGCGCGTCCCGGGTCAGCCCCTCGCGCCGGGCGAGATAGCGGCTGGTGATGAGGCGCTGCTCGGGGTGGTTCTCCAGCCAGCCCTCGCCGGAGCGCAGCAGCTTCTCGACCTCGTCGGGCGAGACCCAGTAATGCTTGGCGTTGTCGAGCACCGGCAGCAGTACGTACAGCTGGCGCAGTGCGTCGGCCAGCCGCAGCTCGCCCTCCAGCACGAGCCGCACGTACCGCGAGTCGCCCCACTCGGGGAACTGCTCGTCCAACGCCACCGGCTCCGCCGTCACCGCCCAGCCGAGCGGTTCGAACAGCCGGGTCACCAGGTCGCCGGCGCCGCGCGCGGGCAGCGCGGGCACCTCGATCCGCAGCGGCAGCGGCTGCCCGGGCAGCTCGGGGCGGGCACGGCACTGCCCCTTGAGGGCGCTGGAGAACACGGCGCCGATCGCCACGGCGAGCAGCGAAGAGGCCGCGTACGGGCGGTCGTTGACGTACTGCGCGAGGGCCGAGTCGGCCGCCCCGCCGCGCCCCTTGCCCCGGCTCCGCCGCACCAGCGCCACGGCGTCCACCTCCAGCAGCAGCGCCGCCGTGCACCGCTCCGCCGTCGCCTCGGGGTAGAAGACGTGCGCGGTGCCGTACGAGGTGGAGAAGCGCTGCGCGTTGTCGGGATGCTTGTGCAGCAGGAATCCGAGATCGGTCGCGGGGCGCTCAGGGCTGCCGGTAGTGGTGATTGTCAGGAACACATGTGCCATTATCTCCCCCCTCGACCTGCGCTTCTATCTGTTTTCCGATCTGCGCTCCTGATTCAGTTCTCGCCGGCCCCGCCCCCTGGTGCGCGGCCGGTGCCGGTGACAGGACTACTGGTGCTGGGGCCGGCTATGAGCCCTGGGGTGGATTCGCCGTGGGCGGCGTCTCCGGCGATGGTTCGCGCCAGTTCCTCGATCCGGTCCGGGCCGACCCGGCAGCAGCCCCCGATGAGCCGAGCGCCCGCCGCCTGCCACGCCCTGACCCGCGCCGGGTCGAACGTGGGCCTGCCCCGCCAGCTCCGTGCCCGCGCGTCCCATGCCTCCCCGCTGTTCGGATACACCACCACCGGCTTCCCCGTGGTGTGCGCCGCGATCTCCACGGCCCGCTCGGCGTCGTCCGGCTCGCAGCAGTTGACGCCGACCGCGATCACCTGGTCATTGCCCGCCGCCAGGCGGAAGGCGTCCGCCAGCGGCTGCCCGGCGCGAGTGGTCTCCCCCGTCACGGTGTAGCTGAGCCACACGGGCGCCCCGCACCCCTCGACCGCCCGCAGCAGGGCCTCTCCTTCGTCGGTGTCCGGCACGGTCTCCAGGGCGAGAACGTCCGGCTCCGCTTCGGCGAGCGCCGCCACCCGGGGCCGGTGGAACCGCTCCAGTTCCGCCACGCTCAGCCCGTACCGCCCGCGGTACTCACTGCCGTCCGCCAACATCGCGCCGTACGGCCCGACGGACGCGGCGACCCAGACCGCGCCCTCCACGGCGCCGGCCGCCCGCCGGGCCAGCTCCACACTCCGCCGCAACAGCCGCCCCGCCTCGGCGCGCCCGGCCCCGCGCCGCGCGAACCCCTCGTACGTGGCCTGATAACTGGAGGTGATCAGCACCCGCGCACCCGCCCTCGCGTATGCCGTGTGCGCCGCCTCGATCTGCCGCGGGTCGTCGGCGAGGAGGCGCGCCGACCACAGGTCGTCGGAGAGGTCGCAGCCCTGCGCCTCCAGTTGGTTGGACAGTCCGCCGTCGAGGACGAGCGGCCCATGGGCGAGGGCTGCGGCGATCGGGGGAGAGGGAGCAGTGATCATGGGTGGTCCTCGGGCCACGCGGTGGCCGGCTCGCCGGTTCCGCGGGGCAAGATGGGGGGCATGGATCTTCGCATCTTCACCGAACCTCAGCAGGGCGCAACCTACGACACCCTTCTCCGCGTCGCGCAGACCGCGGAGGAGCTGAACTACGGGGCCTTCTTCCGCTCCGACCACTATCTGCACATGGGGAACGTCGACGGTCTGCCCGGTCCGACCGACGCCTGGGTCACGCTGGCCGGGCTCGCCCGCGAGACCAAGCGCATCCGCCTCGGCACCCTGATGACGGCCGGCACCTTCCGGCTGCCGGGCGTGCTCGCCATCCAGGTGGCCCAGGTGGACCAGATGTCCGGCGGCCGAGTGGACTTCGGCCTCGGCTCGGGCTGGTACGCCGAGGAGCACGCGGCGTACGGCATCCCCTTCCCGAAGGAGAAGTTCGGGCGGCTGGAGGAGCAGCTGGAGATCATCACCGGGCTGTGGAACACGCCCGTCGGCGACCGCTACTCCTTCGACGGCACGTACTACCAGCTCACCGACTCACCCGCGCTGCCGAAGCCCGCCCAGCCCCGCATCCCGGTGCTCGTCGGCGGCCACGGCACGAAGCGCACCCCCGCCATCGCCGCGCGTTACGCGGACGAGTTCAACATTCCCTTCGCCTCCCTCGAAGACACGGAGCTGCAGTTCGGTCGGGTGCGGGCGGCGGCCGAGGAGCGGGGACGCAAGGCGTCCGACCTCGTCTACTCCAACGCCCTCGTCGCCTGTGTCGGCAAGGACGACGCGGAGGTCGCGCGCCGGGCCGAGGCGATCGGCCGCAGCGTGGAGGATCTCCGGGAGAACGGGCTCGCCGGGTCCCCGGACGAGGTCGCCGAGAAGATCGGCAAGTTCGAGTCGATCGGGTCGCAGCGGCTCTACCTCCAGATGCTCGACCTGTCGGACCTGGACCACCTGGAGCTGATCGCCGACAAGGTCATGCCGCAGGTGAGCTGACGCGAATAAGCCGTCGCGGATGGGCTGATACAGACAAACTGACGCGGATGAACTGACGACGGTGAGCCGACGTAAGTGAGCTGACGTAGGTGAGCTGACGACGCGGATGAGCTGACGCGGACGGGTTGATGTACGTGGACCGGACCAGACACGTCGGAGCAGGCGGGCCGGACCGGGCGGGTCGTAGCAGGTCAGTCGGAGTCAGCGGGCCGGTGTGGTCGAGCTGACGTGATGGGCCTGATGTGATGGGGCTGACGTGACGGGACTGACGTGAAGGGGTCGGCGAGGTGGTGTCGGCGCGGTTGAGCTGACGCCGCCACCGCCACCGCCACCGCCGTCACCCCCGTCATCACCGCCGCCGAACCTCCTGCGGTTTCGACCGCGTCGGGTTCGTCGGATGCGTCGGGTGCGGGCCGCGCCGCACCCGCGCGGCGCCGGGCCGTACCCGATGCCGCTACCCACCGCACGCGCGTCGCGCCCACGCGTCGTCAGGCCCCCGCTCCCGCACCGCGAAGCGCCTCAGCAGTCCGAGCACCCGGTCGCTGGACTCGTCGGCGGCGTCGATCGCTTCCATGCACTGCCAGTACACGCCGTCCTCGTCAGAGGCGGAGGCGACCGTCACCAGAGCTATTCCCACATCTCCGAGCAGTCCGCCGAGCCCCAGCAGAGCTCGCCGCGGGTCCCGCATCTCGGAGAGCTGCGTGGCCCGCACCCCGCCATCGCGCAGGACGGACTGACGTAACGAACCGCAGGCCCTGCTCCCCGCCTCGCTCAGGCCGCACGCCTCGGCCCGTATCTCCGCCGGCCCCGTGGCCGCCAGATGACTGCCCATCGCCTGGGCCAACGCCTGTACCTGCCACGCCTCCGTGACGATGTCCCGCACGCCGCTGGCTCCTGCCAGGGCGTGCCGTGTGGCTCCGATGAGCCGCAGTGCCTCCATGTTCCGTCCCCACTCTTCGCCGTCCCGACCTCACTACCCAGAGTGATGAATAGTCGCCGGAAAAGCCAGGGGAAAGCAGAAATCTGTGGATACCAGATGCGTTGTGGATAACTCAATCACTCCGGAGAGTGACGAACGGTCGAATCCGGACCGTTCCGCTTCGACTCCTCGGACACCGTGAGCACCGCGGGGAAGCGGTGCTCATTGCGGTCGATCTTCGCCGCCAGCGCCGCCAGCGCGTCGATCCCCAGGACCTCGCAGAACTGCAACAGGTACGCCAGCACGTCCGCGACCTCGTCCTCGACCCGCGCCGCCGACTTCGATTCCTCCATCACCCGCCCGGACTGCTCCGGAGTCAGCCACTGGAAGATCTCCACGAGTTCGGACGCCTCGACGCTCAGCGCCGCCGCCAGGTTCTTGGGCGTATGGAACTGCTGCCAGTCGCGCGCCGCCGCGAACGCGACGAGCCGCCGCTGAAGCGCCCGTACGTCCTCGGCGGTGCCGGAATTGCCGGCCGTACGGGCATCGATGTCGCCAGGTGCGGAGCCGTCGCGCGGCGCAGAGCCATTGTTCGGCGCGGAGCCCTCGCGCGTCGCAGAACCATCGTGCGTCGCAGAGCCGTCGTACCGCGCGGAGCCGTTGTGCAGTGCGGGATCAGGGGTTTCGGTCACGCCCCAGGTCTACCACCGTCACCTCCCCGCCCCACCCGGCCCCCGCCTCCCCCACCCCGAGAGCCTCGGCCGACCCCACCGTTCCCACCAGCCTGATATGCCCCCGCGCGCACATCCGCACCGCGAGCGCCAGCAGCTCGCGCGCCTGCCGCCGGTCGAGACACCGGTCGAAGCCGTCCAGCAGCAGGGTCAGCGACTGCCGGGCCGCTGGCACTTCCGCCGCCCGTTCCATGGCCAGCACCCCGGGGCCGGTCAGCAGGACGAGCGCGAGCGCCAGGTAGCGCAGTTCGCCGTCGCCCAGCCGCTCCACCGGCATCCCGTCGCCGTCCGGCGCCGACGCCAGTACGGCCCGTACGAGACCGCCCTCCGTCTCCCGCGCGGTCAGCCCGTCCACCGCGGCCCCCCGGCACCCCGCCCGTACCGCCGCGACCAGGGCCGTGTGCCGGATGGCGCACTCCGTGCTCGTACGCCCCAGCACCGCGGCAACGTTGTCGCAACCGCTCCGCAGCAGCACGTCCCGCGCCTGCGCCGGGGACCGCATCAGCTCCGGCCGCGGGTCGCAGGCGAAGACGGAGCGCAGCGCGACGACGACTTGTTCCGCGGCCTGGAGCACGAGCCGCTGGCCCGCGGTCTTGCCCGCGACCCGCAGCGGCAGCAGGGCCGTGCCGAGCAGGTCGTCGGGGAGCGGGGCGCGGGTGACGGGCACGGCGCCGGCGGTGTGCCAGGCCGCCTGGACGCTGCGCCGCTCGGGGTCGCGCAGCGCGCTGGACAGCAGTGTGCAGCCCGCGCCGGTGAGCCGCTCGCCGACCAGGCGCAGTTCGGGCTCGGTCTGTACGGCCAGGTCGAGGCGGATCTCGCCGGCCGGCCCGTCGATCGTGCAGCCGATGCGGAAGCCGCGCCGTCCTTGCGCGTCCGGTCTGGCGTGGTGCGGCACGCACGCGGCACTGCCGCCGGCCACCGGGGCCAGGGCGGCGTCGAGGGGCTCACCGCCGGCGAGCCGGGCGAGCGCCTCGTACGCCTGGAGGACGGTGGATTTGCCGCTGCCGCTCGCGCCCGTGAAGAGGGTGAGCGGGCCGAGCGGGAAGGCCGCTCTGCGGTGTGTTTTGAAGGCGGGGAGCCTGATTTCGGTGACGGTGGGGCGAGCGGTCGGGCGAACTGTGGCGGCCGGTCCGGCGCAGCGTGCGTCCATGTCCGGACCGTATGCACCGGCCTGTGCGGCGAACCGTTTTAGCTGACCGCTCTTCCTACGATCGGGGTACGCCCGAACCGATCGCCGGTTCCTCGACCTCGGTGCCCACGGGGGCCAGCAGGAACACGTTCGCGTCGACCCGGTGCATGGCGCTGCCCAGGCCGAAGACGACCCCGCTGGAGAAGTCCAGGATCCGCTTGGCGACCTCGCTGTCGGCGACGCTGAGGTCGAGCAGGACCGGGATCTGGGCGATCAGGTACTCGGCGACCTCTCGGGCGTCGGCGAAGACCTGCACGCGGATGACGACGAACCGGCGCTGCTCCTCGTCGGGTTCCTCCTCGGGCAGCGCCCGGTGGTTGGGCCAGGAAGGCCATGCGTTGCGACTGCGCAGGGGGACGACCTCGGCCAGGCCCTCCCACTGCTCGTCGGTGGCGTCGCGACCGATCACCGGATCACCCCGTTGGGAAGTGTGCTGGCTATGTACATCCCGCAATCTTAAAGATGAACACACAATCTCTGCGCCGAATGACACGCATCCGGCCGCGTATGAGGGATCCCGTAGCAAAGCCGATACAAACCGGCTCTGCCGAACGGGCTGATGCGGGCATAGGCGCCTGTCCGGCGTCGTGAACAACCACAGAGACGGAGAGCCGGAGAAGAGGAGCGCTGGTGAGCCGAAGAAGCGGTCCGGCGAAGAAGTGGTGAAGCGGTGAAGCGACGGCGAGGAGGCTGAGAAGAGGCAGAGAAGGAGCGAAGAAGAGACGGGGAAGAGGCGAAGAAGGAGCGAAGAACGGGAGGGCGGAAGAGATGGAGGAGAGGGCGAGGAAGAGACGGAAGAGGTTGCCATCGGCTAATGCCACGGCTATTGCCATCCCATACGCCCCACGAACCCCACACAACCTCTTCGACTCCGCGTGAAAGCGGCCGATCCACCACCCCTACTCCACTACTCCACGCCGTCGCCAGAGACGCCCGGGCCACCAGAGACGCCAGGGGCGCCTGAAATGCCCGGGACACCAGGAGCGCCAGGAGCGCCAGGAGTACCAGGAACGTCAGGGATGCCAGGGACGGCCCCTGGCGCCGGCGGGAGGTCGAACGTGGCGATGCCCCCTTCCACGAGACTGCCCATCACCAGGCGCGACCCGTGCCGGCTGACGCTCGTGACCATCCGGTACGGGCTCCTGGCGTACCGCAGATCGCGGACGACGCCGCCGCCCGCGCCGACCGCCAGCACCCGTACCGTGCGGCTCGGCCGGGGCCGGACGCGCTTCGCCGCGTTCCACGCCGCCCGTCTGACGGCGGGGCCCCTACGGTGCAGCAGGCCCAGGCCCGGCAGGCGCGGCCCGGCGAGGGCGATCCAGAACAGGCCGTCGGCGTCGCGGGAGATGTTGTCGGGGAAGCCTGGCAGGCCGTCAGCGAGGGTGTCGTGCTGTCCGGCTCGGGGGCCGGACAGCCAGTAGCGGCCGACGCGGTACGCGCCGGTCTCCGCCACGGCGACGAAGGACTCGTCCAGGGCGAGCGCCACGCCGTTGGCGAACTGGAGCCCTTCCAGGAGCACTTCGGGTTCCCCGCCCGGGCGCAGGCGCAGCAGCAGGCCCGTGCCGATGTGCTCCAGGATGTCGCCGAGCCAGTCTTCGAGGCCGTAACGGCGGCTGGAGACCGTGAAGTAGACGGTGCCGTCCGCGGCTGCGGCGGCGTTGCTGCAGAAGCGCAGCGGTGCGCCCGCCGCCTCGTCCGCGAGGGTGACCACGGCCCCGGTATCCGGGTCCACCCGCAGCAGTCCGCGCTCCGCGTCGCATACGAGCAGCCCGCCGCCGGGTAGGGCCTCCAGGCCCAGCGGCCTGCCCCCGGTGCGCGCGACGACCTCCGGCCGGGCGTCCCCGGCCGCCTCCGGGAGCGCGAACCGCCAGATGCGCCCGTCGGCGGCGCCGGCCAGAATCCGGCCCGCGCCGTCCACGATCACGTCCTCGGGTCCCTCGATGCCGGGGGCGATGACGCGCGGTACGGGCAGTCGCTGCGGGCCCTTCGCCGGAGGTGGCGGCGGCTCCCCCACGGAAGGCCGCAGCTCCCCCACGGAAGGCCGCGACTCGTCCGCGTATGACCGTGACTCCTCCGCGTATGACCGTGACTCGTCGGCGTATGGCCGTGGCTCGTCCGCGTATGGCCGCGGCTCGCCTGCACAGGGCTGCGGCTGCGGCTCTCCCGCGAAAGGCCGCGACTCCCCCGCGGAAGACTGCGGCTCGCCTGCCCGAGGCGGCAGCGGTTCTCCCCTACGGGAAGGACGCCGTCGTGGCGTCCTCATGCCGGACCACGAGAAATAGTCATGCCGCCTCCAGTTAATCGCAGCCTGTCCCACCTGCGCTGATATCCGTTCGACGCGTTCGGCCTCTTCGCTCGTTCACCGGTCGGTGCCGGAGGAGTACCCATACGCTCACCGGTGACACCTGTTCCACTTCATCCGCCAATCAAGTGAACACCTGGCAGCAGCCACCACCGACGCATAACGACTTCTTGTCCTTTGCTCAGTAAGGAAGTTGATCGGCAATCAGTTGACCGGCGGTAATTCGCGGTGCACGTCCGAAAGGGATTGGGTCCGCGCGGTCTCGGGCAGTCGTCTGTCCATGGCTGTCGATGAAGTCGATCAAGTCGAGCACGTGGATCGCATCGATCACAATGAAGCGCCGGTACTCGACGCACTGGTCCGCTACCGCGAGTCGAAGGAACTGTCCTTCACCCCACCCGGTCACAAACAAGCGCGCGGAGCCGACCCGCGAGTGCGCGAAGTGCTCGGTGACGCGGTCTTCTACGGTGATCTGCTGGCGTCCGGCGGCCTCGACGACCGGCGCACCACCGGCCGCGTACTGGAACGGGCCGAGGCTCTGATGGCCGACGCCGTACGCGCCGAGCACACCTTCTTCTCCACCTGCGGCAGTTCCCTCTCCGTCAAGGCCGCGATGCTCTCGGTCGCCGGTCCGCACGAGAAGCTGCTGGTGGGCCGCGACGCGCACAAGTCGGTGGTGTCAGGACTGATCCTCTCCGGGGTACGGCCGGTGTGGGCGGACCCGTGCTGGGACGACGAACTGCACCTGGCGCACCCGCCGTCCGCGGCCGAGTTCGAGCGGGGCTTCGCCGAGCACCCGGACGCCATGGGCGCACTGGTCACGAGCCCCACCCCGTACGGCAGCTGCGCCGACCTCCCGGCCATCGCCGAGGTGTGCCACCGGCGCGGGCGGCCGCTCATCGTGGACGAGGCGTGGGGCGCACATCTGCCGTTCCATCCCGAGCTGCCGTCCTGGGCGATGGACGCCGGCGCGGACGTCTGCGTCACCAGCATCCACAAGATGGGCAGCGGGCTGGAGCAGGGTTCCGTCTTCCACCTCCGGGGCGGCCTGGTCGATCCCGCCGTCCTCGCCTCGCGGGCCGATCTGCTGGGCACCACCAGCCCCTCCGTCCTCCTCTACGCCGGAATGGACGGCTGGCGGCGGCAGATGGCGCTGGACGGGCACCGGCTGATGAGCCGCGCCCTGGACCTGGCCGCCGAGGCACGCGCGGCCATCGAGGACATCGAGGGGCTGCACGTCAACGACCGGGACGACTTCTGCGGGCCGGGGCTGGCCGCCGGGTTCGACCCCCTCCCCGTGGTGATCGACGTCCGGGGACTGGGGACCACGGGCTACCGGGCGGCGGACTGGCTCCGCGAGCACCATCGCATCGACGCGCACCTCGCCGACCACCGCAGGATCAGCGCCCAGATCACACACGCCGACGACGCGGCGACTACGGGCGCGCTGGTCGAGGCCCTGCGCGCCCTGGCCGGGCAGGCTCGGCGGCTGCGGCCGGCCCCCGTCATCGACGTCCCGCCGTCCGGCGACCTCCGGCTCGAACAGGCGTGTCTGCCTCGCGACGCGTTCTTCGGCCCCACCGAGGCCGTGCCGGTGGACGAGGCCGCCGGGCGGGTGGCCGCCGAGATGCTGACCCCGTACCCGCCCGGCATCCCCGCCGTGCTGCCCGGCGAGCGGCTGACGGACCCCGTACTGCGGTATCTGCGGACCGGCGTCGCGGGCGGCATGCACCTACCGGACGCGATGGACCCGACGCTGCGGTCCGTACGCGTACGGCCGGAGGACTGAAGGGCTGGGGGCTGAGGGGCCGGATGGGGCCTGAAGGGCTGAGGGGCCTGGAGAGCTGACGGGGCTGATGGAGCCGAGGGGCCAGAGACGCTCCGTCGCTCCGCCGAAGCTTCGAGCGCGCCTATGGCGTCAGCTGATGGAGTTCGGCGAAAGCGCCGTGAACCAGAGCAGGATGACGGTGGCCACGCCCATGATGGGGGTGAGTATCTCCGTCTCCAGCTTGTTGCCGCTGTGCTGGATCACCACGATCTCGTAGCGCTTCTTGTGCGGCCACAGCCACGGCGCGCCCATCTTCGTGATGGAGTCGCCCAGCAGGTGCGCCATGCAGCCCAGCCCGATGGCGTACGGCAGCCAGCCCGGCGCCGAGGGGATGAACTTGGCGAGCACCGCCGTACCCATCCCCGCCATCGCCACGATGGTGCCCCAGGCGGAGAAACCGTGCCCGGGCGGACAGAGGTTGAGTGCCCGTACGGCCAGCGCCAGCAGGAAGAAGGACATGCCGAGGGTGAACGGGCGGCCCAGGTAGGTCACCCCCGCCCAACTCCCGAGGGTCATGAAGGCCACGAAGAACAGCGAGTGCGTGGCGTGCCGGTGGCCGCCGGAGATCCAGGCGACGAAGCGGCACAGCGTCTTGGAGACCGGGCCGAGGAAGTTGGCGATGGTCCCGTCGTGGTGGTCCAGGTCGGGCAGCAGCGCGGCACCGGCGCAGAGCACGGTGCCCATCAGTATTTCCTGCGGCGAGAGGTGAGTGTGCATCACCAGGGGCGGCAGGTACGACGCGGTGCCCGCGAAGATCAGCGCACCGCTCATGGCGTGCGAATGGCCCATCATCGCGCGTTCGTTCCTTCCCGCCCCGGCGGCACGATCCTGACGTGCCCTCACTTTCGGCAGAGACGCTATCAGCCTGATCAGAGCGGGTCCGCGAAGGGTGCGCAGGGTGCGAGGACTGCGGGCCATACGCTCAGGGCCCGCCGGGCAGGGGCGCTGCCCGCCCCCGAAACCATCCGGCCGGGTACCCCTGCCCACCCCCGTGGGGCAGGAGACCCGGCGGTCCCGGCGATCCGATGCCCCGGCGTCCCGGGCGGGACGTCCAGCGCCCCGGCGATCCGATGTCACGGGCGGTAGGTCAGGTCCGGCGTCTCTGCCGGGCCGCCGCAACACCTTGGCCGGAGCGCCTTGGTTCGTAGCCGTAGCGCCTTGGCTCAGAGTCGTAGTCCTTCGGCCCGGGACCCGCGGCACCACGGGCCCGGAGCACCGGTCGGTGTCCTTGGCCGGTCGGCGCCCCGGGCCGGGCGGTGAGGACGTCCCGGCGATGTACGGGCCCGTCCCGGCAAGGTGCCGGAGCGGCCCGCACGCTGACCTGACAGACGCTATCGTCGGCGCCCGCGGACGTGTGACGGTCAATCGACCGACAATCGATGGCGGATCCCGGCGAGCGGGGGCGCGGCGTGACACTCGAACCAGGTAGACCAGATCGATCGGATCGATCGGATACACCGAACAGATCTGACGGACCGGATGGAACCCCTGATGAATCACCCAGCGGCTTAATCGAGGCTCACGGGCTCCACGAGCCTGGGGCACCGCCCCTGTGGTCCGGAACGCCCACCTCACCCTCCATAAGCGGCCCCGGCGATACCATCGGCCCCGGCCCCGCCGAGCGGGAGTTCGTGAGCTTCGGACGTCGGTACGCGCACCGCATCCGCGCGGTCGTGGTGGGCTCCTGCGCGCTGCTCGCCCCGCCTGCGATGCCGGTGGACGCGATGCCTGCGGCCGTGGCCGTCGCGGCCGGGATGCTCGCGTGGAGCGCCGTGCACTACCGGTTCGGCACAACCGGGCGGCGGCCCCGGCTGCTGCTCGCCGCCGACCTGACGGTGATGACCGGGCTCTGCCTCGGCCAGGCGCTGTCCGTTCCCGCGGCGCAGACGCTGCACGGAAGCACCTGGGTGCTGGTGGCGGTCAGCATCGTGGCGGTGTCGTACCAGCTGGTGTACCCGGCGCCGCTCGCACTCGCGCTGGCGCTGTATCTCGCCGCCGCCGATCTGGCCGGGGCGATGCTGGACCGGCCGGAGGGCTGGGCGTACGCGCTGCCCAATGTGGGGTGGCTGCTGATCCAGTCGTCGCTCGCCCAGGGGCTGTACCGGCTCGTCCTGCGCAGCAGCCGCACCGCCGACGCGGCGGCCGCGCGGACCGCCGCGGCCCGGCGCGGTCACGAGGTCGCCCAGGCGCAGCGCTCGGCGGAGCGCGAGTACCTGGCGACGCTGCACGACACGGCGTGCGCGACGCTGCTGATGGTCGCGGTGCGCGGCTCGTCGATCCCCGGCGATGTGGTGCGGCGTCAGGCGGCCGAGGATTTAAGGAAGTTGGCTGCCGAGCGGGTGACGACCGGGGAGTCGGAGGTGGCCGAGGAGCTGCGGGAGGAGATCTCCGGAAATCCGCTGCGGGTACGCACGGAGTTCGCGGGCGGGCTCGGGCGCGCCTGGCACCCGGCGGTCGTGGCGCTGCGCGGCGGCGTGGCCGAGGCGCTGCGCAATGTGGCGCTGCACTCGGGCGTCGACCATGCCACGGTACGGGCGGAGCGCGCGGGCGAGCGGGTCACCGTGACGGTCAGCGACGACGGCGCCGGGTTCGATGTGGCGCTCGTACCCGCTCACTGCCGCGGGCTGGCCTGGTCGGTGGTCGAGCGCATGACCGCCGTCGGCGGACGGGCGAGCGTCGACTCCACGCTGGGCCGGGGCACGACCGTACGGTTGGAGTGGCCGTATGTCTGAGGCACCGCACACCCGGCCGGGCCGCTACCGGAGTGGCCGTACGCGCGAACCGCTGACGGAGTGGATGGTCTCGTGTCCGAGGCGCTGACGGAACGGATCGCCGATGACATGCGCGGCGGGCTGCGCGTCGCGGGCCTGGTCATCCTCGCCGCCGTCCACTTCGGGCTGGCGCTGCCCGCCCTGCTGACCAATCTCGGCCACTACCGGCAGCCCTGGATCCAGTTCGTCGCCTTCGGCGTGCTCACACTGGTGATGGCGGTGGACCTGCTGCTCGGCGCGCGGGGCCGGGACCAGTCACAGGACCGGACCCGTTCGCGGGAGCGGACCGAGTCGCAGGACCGGCCCCCTTCTCAGTACCGGACCGAGTCGCAGGACGGGTCCCAGTCGCCGGACCGGACCGAGTCACAGGGCCAGGCCCGAACCCGGGACCGGGACCGGACCCGATCGCGGCGCTGGGCCGTCGCCGGGCTCGGCTGCGCGCTGGCCGCGGCGGCCGTCGCCACCGCACAGCTACCCGCCGCGTACTTTCTCGCCACCCCGCACTGGTCGTTCCTGGAGATCGGATGGTTCGGGGTCCTGCTGCTGTACGGCGAGCGGCTGCGGTGGACGCTGCTGTTCATCGGCTGCTGCGTGGCGCTCACGCTCGCGCAGTTGCTGTCGGCGGGCGCGCCGTCGCGTCAGGCGGCGGCGGGGATGGCGGTCAGCGCCATGGTCATCTGCGCGTTCCAGGTGGCCGCCGCGGTCATGGCGGGGCTGCTGCGAGGGTGCGCGGCGGCGGCGAGCGCGACCGCGCGGGAGCAGGAGCGGGTACGTACCGAGGCCGAGGTGTCCGCCCGGATCCACACGGACCAGCGGGCGCGCTACGAGGATCTGCGCCGTTCCGTGCTGCCGCTGCTGGCCGGGCTGGCCGGCGGGGAGCTGGACCCGGCGGACGAGCGGGTGCGCCGCCGGTGCGCCTTCGAGGCCGCGCGGCTGCGGCGGCTGTTCGCGGAGCGGGACCAGGCCGCCGACCCGCTGGTGCACGAGCTGCGGGCGTGCATCGGGGTCGCGGAGCGCAACGGCGTGGACGTACAGCTCGCCGTGCGGGGCACGCCCGCGCCGGTGCCGCGGCAGTTGCGGCGCGCCCTGACCGAACCCGTACTCGCCGCCCTCACGACGGCCGAGCACGCCGCCCGCGCGACCGTGGTGCGCGGCGGCGGGCGGGTGCGCGTCAGTGTCGTCACCGACGCCCCGCGTACGGACATCCCGGCCTCGGGCGAACCGGGCGTCCAGGTGCGTACGGTGCAGAGCGAGGGGCGGCTGTGGGTCGAGGCGGTGTGCGCCGTACCGGGCGGCGCCGAGGCCGACCCTGCCCGTACGGCCGACGCTTCCCGTGCGGCCGGCCCTGCCCACGCGACCGACGCTTCCCGGACGGCCGGTGGAGCCGGGGCCGTCGGGGCCGGTACCGGCTCCGCTTCCCCCAACCCCCTCCCACCCGGTCACAGTTCGTCGAGCGACACCCAGCCGTCCTGAATGGCGCGGGCGACGAGGTTCGCCTTGGTCGGCGCCGGCCGGCCCGCGTTGGCGTACTTGATCCGCACCCGGTCGAGGTAGGTGTTGACCGTACGCACCGAGATCCCGAGGCTGAGCCCCACCATGGCCTTGGACTCCGACTGGAACCACTCCAGCAGTACCTCCACCTCCCGCGGGGCCAGCGAGGGCCGCCCGAGCCGGACGTCACTGCCGAAGGCTCCGGCCAGGGCCGGGGGCGTATAGGGGCGGCAGTCGGCGGCGGCGAGCGTGGCCGCCACGAGGTGGTCCTCCCCCTCGGCCTTCGTCAGGAAGGTGAACGCCCCCAGATCCAGGCAGGTCAGCGCGGCGTCCTGGCTCTCCTGCATGGTGTAGACGACCACCTGCCGCTCCATCGCGACGAGTTGCTTCAGCTCGGGGTAGACGGGGGCGCCGCGTGAGAGCTGGAGGTCGAGGACCACGACGTCGGCGGTACTCCCCGCACCGGCCAGGGCGAGTGCGATGTCGGGGCCTTTCGCCACCACGGTGATCGGCCGTTCGGAGGCGGCGTACCAGGACTCGATGCCCGCGAGCACGACGGGGTGGTCGTCGATGAGCGCGACGGTCACCGGCGCGGTCGCTTCAGCCGTGCGAGCTGTACGAGCTGTACGAGCCATACGAACTGCCCTCCCGCTGCGCCCCTCCCGGCCCCCGAGCGGCCACCGTACCGATGCAGGCCGGGTCGCGGACCGGGCCTGTACGGGTTGTTCCGGTTCGGTTCCGGACCAGCCCCGGACCGGCGCCGAGTTCAGGTTGCGAGTCCAGGACCCGAGTTCAGATGCCGGACCGATCCAGCGTCGGGTTCCGGACTCCCCGTGCAATCGGGTTCCGGTCTCCCTGTGCGCTCAGGTTCCGAACTGACTAACCATCAGGCATTCTACTGACGCACCATCAGGTTCCGGACCGCCCCCGAGGCGGCTCCGCCACCTCCCCGAAAGCGCCACCGACGCCACCCCCTGCACGACAGCAAGCCGCCGACCCGGCACCGACCCGCCACCGAAACCCCCACAGCCCGACTGTGATCTGCCCCACAATCGGCGTCCCGCCGATAGGCACACAGTTATGTGAGCATGACAATTTCATCTCTATTGCGTTACTCGGGGATGGCGGGCGCGAGAAGCCGCGACCCGTTGGGCCACTAGGGGCGAAATGCCCGGCAGTCAGCACGTCGCACATGATCGACGGAGAGTAATCAGCTGTAGGAAGTGGACAGTTGACCTCTCGGAAAACCGTCCCGTCTACTACGCACCATCAGCTGGTCGACCGATCTCGCAGTCGGGGAGAACCCATGAGGATGCCGGGCCCAAGACCGTCCAACGCGACCTCCGCGACGCCCGATTCCGCTCAGCCAGCACCCGAGCGCGGCCACTCCTCCTCCGAGCCTCCGCGGTCTCCTTCCGATTCATGGCCGGGTCCGGTCATCGCGGTCAACCCCGTCCACCGGCCGTCGCCCAGGCTCACCGCCGCCGCCTGCGCGGCGGGCGCTCTGGGCGTACTCGAACTGCCCACCGGCGACTCCGGAAAGGCCGCCGAACTCCTCGCCCGTACCGACCACTGGTCGACCAGGCCCTTCGGCGTACGCATAAGGCCCAACTGCTCCACCTCGAACGATGAGTTGCCGAGCCGCGCGACGTTCGTACTGCTCGCCGACCCGGACCGCCGCCCCGAGGAGTTCACCGGCCGGCAAGTCCTGGCCGAGGTCACCGACCTCGCCGAGGCCGTACGGGCCGTCGAGGCCGGAGCCTGCGGGCTCATTGCACGCGGAGCGGAATGCGGCGGCAGAGTAGGCGAGTTGAGTACGTTCGTACTGCTCCAGCAGCTCCTCAGCGCCCCTCGGATCGACATCCCCGTCTGGGCCTGGGGCGGCATCGGCGCACATACCGCCGCTGCCGCAGTGGCCGGCGGCGCGGCGGGCGTCGTGCTCGACACTCAACTCGCCTTGCTGGACGAGGCGGAGCTGCCGCTGGAGATCGTCGATGCCCTCAGCGGGCTCGACGGGTCGGAGACCGTACTGCACCACGGCAGCCGCGTCCTACTGCGACGCGGCCCCGGGACACCTCAACTACCTGCCACTCGGTCGGAGTTCGAGGACTTGATCGGTGGGGATGACCTGCGGACCCAGTTCCTTCCCGTCGGGCAGGACGCCTTCCTCACCGCTTCCTTCGCCCGCCGATGGACCACGGTCACCGAAGTCGTACGCGGCGTCCGGGCCGCGATCGTCGACGCCGTCGAGGATGACGCCCCCGCCGCCGCCCTCGGCCCCCACTCCCCCGGCGCGCGGGCACTCGGCACCCGACTGCCCATCGTTCAGGGCCCTATGACCCGGGTCAGCGACCGCCCCGAGTTCGCCGCCGCCGTCGCGGCGGGCGGCGCGCTGCCGTTCCTCGCGTTGGCGCTCAGCGACGCCGAGCAGACCAGGACGATGCTGGAGCGCACCCGCGACGCGGTCGACGACGCGCCCTGGGGCGTCGGCGTCCTCGGGTTCGCCGACGAGGAGATCCGGGCCGCGCAGTTGGAGGTCGTACGGCGGCTGCGGCCGACCCACGCGATCATCGCCGGCGGCCGGCCCGCGCAGGCCGCCGACCTGGAGGCGGCGGGCATCGCCGCCTTTCTGCACGTACCGTCGCCGGGGCTGCTGCGGCAGTTCCTCGCGGCCGGTGCGCGCCGGTTCGTCTTCGAGGGCGCCGAGTGCGGCGGGCACGTCGGCCCGCGCAACAGCTTCCCGCTCTGGGAGGCCCAGATCGGGGTCCTGCTCGACTTCGTGACGGCGACGGCATCCACCGGAGCGGCCGCCCCCGCGCGCATCACCGTCCTGTTCGCCGGAGGCATCCACGACGAGCGCTCGGCCGCGATGGTCGCCGCTCTCGCCGCGCCGCTGACCCTCGCGGGCGTCGCGTTCGGCCTGCTCATGGGCACCGCCTACCTGTTCACGGAGGAAGCGGTACGGGCCGGGGCCGTCCAGCCGCTGTTCCAGCGGCGGGTCCTCGCCGCCGAGCGGACCGACCTGCTGGAGACCGCGCCCGGCCACGCCACCCGCTGCGCGCACAGCGCGTTCACCGCGGACTTCGCCGCCCTCAAGGGCGAGCTGCGCGAGCGGGGCGTGCCCGACCGCGAGCGGTGGGCGCGGCTCGAAGAGTTCAACGTCGGCAGGTTGCGGCTGGCCAGCAAGGGCATCGAACGCGTCGGCGCGGAGCTGCGCCCCGTGGACGAGGGTCGGCAGGGCGCCGAGGGCATGTTCATGGCCGGCGAGGTGTGCGTGCTGCGCGACGAGGTCACCACCGTCGCCGCCCTCCACCGGTCGGTGGGCGACGGAGCCGTCGAGTGGCTGCGGGCCCGGAATGAAGCGGTCCGCGACGCCTTGGGCCTCGCCCCGGAGGCCGCCGAACGGCCCGCTCCCGAACCGCTGCGCATCGCCGTCGTGGGCATGGCGGGCATGTTCCCCGGCGCCCCCGACACGGCCGCGTTCTGGGCCAATGTGCTGGCCGGCAAGGACTGTGTGACCGAGGTGCCGGCCGAGCGCTGGGACCCCGAGCGGTACTACGCGCCCGACGGCGACGGCGAGCGCACGCCGTCGCGGTGGGGCGGGTTCCTGCCCGAGATCCCCTTCGACCCGCTGCGCTTCGGCATCCCGCCCGCCTCTCTGAGCAGCATCGAACCGGTGCAGTTGCTCGCGCTGGAGGCCGCCCGGCGCGCCCTCGCGGACGCGGGTCAGACGGAGCGTGATCACGCCCGTACGTCGGTGGTGTTCGGGGCCGAGGCGGGCAGCGACCTCGCCAACGCGAGCACCCTGCGCACGGTCCTGCCCGCGTACGTCGGCGAACTCCCCGCCGCCCTCGACGGCCAACTGCCGCGCCTCACCGAGGACTCGTTCCCCGGCATGCTCGCCAACGTCATCGCGGGCCGGATCGCCAACCGCCTCGACCTCGGCGGCGCCAACTACACCGTCGACGCGGCCTGCGCCTCCTCGCTCACCGCCGTCGACGTGGCGTGCAAGGAACTGACCTCCGGGACCAGCGACTTGGTGCTGTGCGGCGGCGCGGACCTGCACAACGGCATCAACGACTATCTGCTCTTCTCCTCCGTGCACGCCCTCTCGCCCACCGGCCGCTCGGCGACCTTCGACCGGTCGGCCGACGGGATCGCGCTCGGCGAGGGCGTCGGCTGCGTGGTGCTCAAGCGGCTGGCCGACGCCGAACGCGACGGGGACCGCGTCTACGCCGTCATCGACGGAGTCGGCAGCGCCAGCGACGGCCGCGCGCTCGGCCTGACCGCGCCACGCCCCGAGGGCCAGCACGCCGCCCTGACCCGCGCCTACCGCAACGCCGGAGTCTCGCCCGCGCAGGTCGGCCTCATCGAGGCGCACGGCACGGGCACGGTCGTCGGCGACCGTGCCGAACTGGCCACGCTCACCGAGGTGTTCACCGCAGCCGGGGCCGCTCCGGGCAGCTGCGCCATCGGCTCGGTGAAGTCGCAGATCGGCCACACCAAGTGCGCGGCGGGGCTGGCCGGGCTCATCAAGACGGCCCTGTCGCTGTACCACGGGGTACGGCCGCCGACCCTGCACCTACGGCAGCCGAACCCGGCCTGGGACGCCGACCGCAGCCCGTTCGTCTTCCACACCGAGGCCCGGCCCTGGCCCGCGGAACCGGCCGAGCGGATCGCCGGGGTGAGCGCCTTCGGCTTCGGCGGCACCAACTTCCACGTCGTTCTACGCGCGTACGCCCAGGCCACGGCCGCCCACGCGCTCGACGAGTGGCCGGCCGAGCTGTTCACCTTCCGCGGCAAGGACGACGCCGCCGCCCGGCGGGGCGCCCGTACGCTGCTCGGCCTGGTCGAACGCGGCGAAACGTGGCGGTTGCGTGACTACGCGCGTAGCGCCGCCCGGCGCAGCGATTCGGCCGCCGCGCGCGGCGAACCGGTGCGGATCGCGCTGCTGGCCGACAGCGTGCCGCACCTGACCCAGCTGCTGCACGGGGCCGCGGAGGGGGCGGACGATCCGGGGGCGGGGCTCTTCACTGCGGGGGCTGGGGGCGACTCTGCCGGATCAACCGCTGACGGTTCGGATCAAGGGGATGCCGAGGAAAGCAAGTTGGCGTTCCTCTTCCCTGGGCAGGGCAGTCAGCGCCCCGGCATGCTCGCGGACCTCTTCGTCGCCTTCCCCGAACTGCACGGCTGCCTGCGGCTCGGCTCCCGCTGGGCGGACGCCATCCACCCGCCCGCCGCCTTCGACGAAGCGACCACGGCCGGTCAGCTCGCCCGGCTCACCGACACCGCCGTCGCGCAGCCCGCGCTCGGCATCACCGGGCTCGCCGCCGCCGAACTCCTCGCCACCGTGGGCGTACGCCCGGACATGACCGCAGGTCACAGCTACGGCGAACTCGTCGCACTCGCGGTCGCCGGGGCGCTGACGCCCGAAGACCTGCTCACCGCGAGCGCCGCACGCGCCGAAGCCATCCTCTCCAGGGTCAGGGGCGGGGGCGAGGGCCGGGATGAGGACCCCGGCACCATGGCGGCCGTCACGGCGTCGGCCGCGCAGGTCGACGAGGTGCTCAAACTCTCCGGTCTCGCGGGAGAAGTCGTCACCGCGAACCACAACTCTCCCCGGCAGACCGTGATTTCTGGCCCGACTGCGGCAGTTGACGCGGCGATCGGCCACCTGCGGGACGCGGGGCTCGCGGCGAAGCGGCTCCAGGTGGCCTGCGCGTTCCACAGCCCGCTGTTGGCCGGTGCGGGCGAGGTATTCGCCCGCACGTTGGAGACGCTGACCGTACGCCCGCCGTCCGTTCAGGTGTGGGCCAACAGCACGGCCGCCGCGTACCCGGCCGACCCGGACGCCGTACGGGCCGGACTCGCCGAGCAGCTCGGCGCGCCCGTCCGGTTCGCCGAGGAAATCGAGGCCATGTACGCGGCCGGGGCCCGGGTCTTCGCCGAGGTCGGCCCCGGCCGGGTGCTGACCCGCCTGGTCTCCGCCGTACTCGGCGACCGCCCGCACCGCACGGTCCCGCTGGACGGCGGCGGACGGCGCGGCGGGCTCTACGGCTTCCTCGCCGCCGTCGCCCAACTCGCCGTAGCCGGAGCCGATGTGCGCACCGGGCGGCTGTTCCAAGGACGCGACGCCGTGGACGCGGAGACCGGCACCGCGCCCTCCGCCGCCGGCTGGACCGTGAACGGTCAGCTCGCCCGCCGCGCCGACGGCACCCTCCTGCCCAACGCCCTCCACCCCGCCCGCCCCCTCACGGAGCTGATCGTGCCGGAGAACCCCGCCCAGGACGGCGCCCCGCCGTCCGGTCCGGATGCCCTGATCGCCGAATTCCTGCGCAGCAGCCGGGAGATGGTCGCTGCGCAGCGCGATGTGCTGCTGCGCTATCTGGGAGGCGGAGGCACGGAACCCGCGCCGCCCGCCCTGACGGCTCCAGTCACGGCCTCGACTGTGGCGTACGAGCCGGCCGCCAGGCCGCTCGGCGCACCGGCCCTCGGGCTTGGCCCCGGCCTGGAGCCCGTGGCGGAGGCCGCACCCTCGGAGACGCACGCGCCCGCTGGCGTCGCCGCCGACCGGAGCACCGTGCTCGCATCGGTGCTGGCAGTCGTCGCGGAGCGCACCGGCTACCCGGTCGACATGATCGAACCGGAGCTGGACCTGGAGGCCGACCTCAGCGTCGACTCCATCAAGAGGACTGAAATAGCCGGGGAGTTGGCGACTCGCCTCGGCCTGCCCCTGGGCGACGGTACGGAGCTCGACGAGCTCAGCTCGGCGCGTACGGCGGCGGCCATCGCCGGTCTGTTCCTGGCCAGGCTCGACGGCCCGGAGGCCGGAACGCCGCAAGGAGCCGAACCGGCCGCAACCACTGAGGAGCCCCTGGAAGCCTCCGTACTCCCCCCGCAGCGCCTGGAGTTCACCGAAGTCAACCTCCCGCCGGTCACCGCCCCGATCGCCCCCGGCGGCACCGTGGCACTGCTGGGCGACGGTCCTCTCGCGCGGCTCCTGGCCGAACAGCTACGGGCCGCCGGTGCGCACCCCGAGATCGTGCCCATCGTCTCCGGTGACCGGCTCCCGGAACGGCTCGGCGGTGACACCGTCGTCTACCTGCACGCTTTCGAGGCGCCCGACACCTCGCTCCCCGACGCGTTCCCGCTGTTCAAGGCGGCCCTGGCGGACAGCGGCCTGCGGCGGCTGCTCGCCGTCGAGCGCCGGGACGAGGGCACGGTGCGCGGCCTGCGGGGCTTCTTCCGCAGTCTCGCCCGCGAGTACGAGGACGTCGCCGTGACGCTCGTAGAGGTCGGAGCGGACGACAGTCCGGAGGCGGTGGCCGGAGCGGTCGTCACGGAACTCGCCTCCGCCGGAGCCACTACGGGAGCCGCCACCGGTCCCACCACCGTTTCCGCCGCCGAATCGGCCGTGGAACGGACGCCGGTCGTGGTCCTGGCCGACGGCGGGCGGCGGCGCACGCTGCGCCCGACGCCCACCGGCCTCGGCACGCTCGCCGCCACCGGCGCGGGGCCGGCGGGCGGCGGCGTCGCGGAGGCTGCCGCCGCCGGGCTCGACCGCGATTCGGTGGTCCTGCTCGCCGGTGGCGCGCGGGGCATCACGGCGCGCTTCGCCCGCGCGCTCGCGGCGGCGAGCCGGTGCCGGATCGAGTTGCTGGGCCGCACCCCGGCGCCCGCCGAGGCCGAGGACCCGAAGACGGCGGGGATCGTCGGCCGGGATGAGCTGCGGGCCGCGTTCATCGCCGCCGGGGCGGGCTCGCCCGCCGGGATCGAGCGGGCCTGCGCGGCCGTACTCGCCGAGCGGGAGGTCCGAGCCACCATCTCTGACCTGCGGGAACTCGGCAGCTCGGTGGGCTACCGCTCGATCGACGTGCGCGACGAGGAGGCGGTGCGCGCCGCCGTCAAGGACATCCACGCCGAACACGGCAGGCTCGACGGGATCGTGTACGCGGCGGGGGTCGTCGAGGACCGGCTGATCGCCGAGAAGTCGGCCGAGTCCTTCCGTCGGGTGTTCGCCACGAAGGTCGACGGCGCGCGCGTACTGCTCGACGCGGCCGGCGCGCTGACCGACGAGCCGCGGTTCGCGGTGCTGTTCGGCAGCATCGCCGCCGCCCTCGGCAACCGCGGCCAGTGCGACTACGCGGCGGCGAACGACGCGCTGGAGGAACTCGGCCGCCGCTGGTCGGCCCCCGGCCGCCGGGGCCTGACGGTGCACTGGGGGCCCTGGGCCGCGGCGGAGAGCGGCGGCGGCATGGTGACGCCCGAGCTGATGCGCTCGTACGCCGCCCGCGGCATCAAACTCATCGACCCCGAGGAAGGCCCGCTCAGCCTGCTGCGCGAACTGGCCTGGGGCGCGCCCACAGTGCACTCGGTCCTCTACACGGCGTCGGGATGGTGACCGGCGGGGGCGAGGGCGGGTCGGTGACCGGCGGGGGCGAGGACGAGTCGGTGACCGGCGGGGGCGAGGACGCGACCGGCGGAGCCGGGGCGGTGGCCGCCGGGTCCGCGACCGCCAGGGTCGGAGCGGTGCCCGGCGGAGCCGAGTCGGCGACCAACGGAGCCCGTACGGCTGCCGACGGGCCCCGTACCACGACCGAGGCCGACCGTGCGGCGATCAACTCGGCCAGGTCGGTAGCCGGCGGAGCCAGGACCGCGACCAGCGGGGCCGGAGCGGTGACCGCCAGATCCGCGAAAGCCGGGCCCGGGTCGGCGACCGGAGGGGTTGGGGCGGTGGACGCCAGGTCCGAGGCAGCCAAGTCCAAGGCAGCGGCCGCCAGGTCCACGACCGCCGAGGCCGGAGCGGTGACCAGCGGAGTCGGGGCGGTGGCCGCCGGGTCCGAGGCAGCGGCCGCCAGGTCCGCGACCGCCGGGGGCGGAGCGGTGACCAGCGGAGTCGGGTCGGCGGCCGACGAAGCCCGGGCGGTGGCCGCCGAGGCCGAGACCCCGACCACCAAGGCCGAGGCCGAGGCCGAGGCCGAGAACGCCGAAGTTGGGACCGAGAACGCCGAAGTTGGGACCGTGGCCGCCGGAGCTGGGGCTGTGGCCGCCGCAACCCGCCCGGCGATCGACAGGTCCCGCTCCACGACCGGCGACAACCACGCGGCGACCGGCATCGCCCGTACAGCGACCCCGCAAAAGCCCTCCCACAGGCTCCCGCCCACCCCCGCCCGTACGACTCCGGTGGCGATCGTCGGCATGGCCGCGCTCTTCCCGGGCGCCAGGGACCTCGGCGGCTACTGGCGGAACATCGAGGGCGGCGTGGACTCGATCACGGACGTCCCGGCGGGGCGCTGGGACGAGGAGTTCTACGCGCCGGAGGGGCCGCGGCGGGCCGATCGCGTCTACTGCCGGCGCGGGGGCTTCGTGGACGAGGGCATCGCGTACGACCTCGCCAGGCTGGGCGTCATGCCCAACTCGGTCCCGGGGACCGAGCCCGATCAGCTGATCGCGCTGGATGTCGCCGACCGGTCCGTGGAGGACGCGGGCGGGTACGGGGTCCTGCCTGCCGACCGGGAGCGGGTCGGCGTCGTACTGGGCCGGGGCGGCTACCTCACGCCGGGGTTGGCCCGGCTCGACCAGCGGGTGCGCACCGCGCATCAAGTGGTGCGCACGCTAAGCGAGTTGCTGCCAGAACTCGACGAAGAGCGGCTGGAGCGGGTCCGCTCGGCGTTCGCCGGCCAACTCGGCCCCGAACAGCCGGAGTCCGCCATCGGGCTGGTCCCGAATCTGGCCGCGTCCCGCATCGCCAACCGGCTGGACCTGCGCGGCCCCGCCTACACCGTGGACGCGGCGTGCGCCTCCTCGCTCGTGGCGGTCGACCACGCGGTACGCGAACTCGGGGCTGGCCGGTGCGACGTCATGCTCGCGGGCGGCGTGCACCACTGCCACGACATCACCCTGTGGAGCGTCTTCAGCCAGCTCGGCGCGCTGTCGCGCAGCCAGCGTTGCCGTCCCCTGCACCTCGCCGCCGACGGCGTGCTGATCGGCGAAGGTACGGGCATCGTGGTCCTCAAGCGCCTGGCCGACGCCGAGCGCGACGGTGACCGCGTCTACGCCGTGGTGTCCGGCACGGGGGTGGCCGGGGACGGCCGTTCGGCGAGCCTGTTCAACCCGGACTCCGGCGGCCAGGTGCGCGCGGTGCGCCAGGCGTGGGACGCGGCGGGCCTGGACCCGCGAGCCGCGGACTCCGTGGGGCTGCTGGAGGCGCACGGCACGGCGACTCCCGCCGGAGACAGTGCCGAACTCGCCACGCTGGCCACGGTGTTCGGCCCTGAAGACGACACAGGCCCGGCGATCGCCGCCGACCGGGCCGTCATCGGCTCGGTGAAGTCCATGATCGGCCACACCATGCCGGCGGCGGGCATCGCCGGCCTGATCAAAGTCGCCCTGGCACTGCACCACGGCGTGCTGCCCCCCACACTCCACTGCGACACCCCCCACCCGGCGCTCGCCCACACCCGCTTCAGGCCACTCGACCACGCCCGGCCGTGGCACGCCCCCGCCAGCGGCGCCCCACGCCGAGCGGGCGTCAACGCCTTCGGGTTCGGCGGCATCAACGCCCATGTCGTGCTGGAGGAGGCCGGGGGCGGGGCGCGCCCAGGCGGCACGAGTTCGCGTACGAGATCCGGTACCGGGACGGCCACCGGCAGCGCGCCAGCCCCTGACACCCGGACAGCCCGTACGACCCGTACGATCGCGAGCCCCTGTGCGGGCCACAGCGCGGGCACGGAACCCAGTGCCCGTACGGAACCGGCTGCCCGTACCGCCCGCACCTCCATAACTGAGCCGGAACGGGTGCTGCGGCTTGCCGGGGCCTCCCCCGAGGCGCTCGCCGCGATGCTTTCCGAGGACGACTCGGCGGTGCTGGCCGCCGGGCTGGACGAGCGGGCGAGGGCGAGCGGTCCGTGCCGGCTGGGCATCGTCGACCCCACGCGGCGTCGGCTCGCGCTGGCGCGCAAGGCCGTGGCCAAGGGCGCGCCCTGGCGTGGCCGGAGCGACGTGTGGTTCAGCCCACGTCCACTGCTCGGCGGAGCCGACGGGCGTACCGCGTTCGTCTTCCCCGGCCTGGAGGCGGAGTTCGAGCCGCGCGTCGCCGAGCTGGTGGAGCGGTTCGGTCTCGACTGGTCGCCCGGCGGGGCGAAGGTCGGGGACGTCGGGCGGCACGGTGCGGCCGTGTTCCAGCTCGGCCGGGTGCTCGACGCCGCACTGCGGCGCCTCGGCGTGGTGCCCGACGCGGTCGCCGGGCACAGCGTCGGCGAGTGGACCGCCATGGCCTGCGGCGGCATGCACGCGCCGGAGGAAGTGGACGCCTTTCTCGCCGACTTCGACCCCGACGCGCTGCGCGTGCCCGGCGCCGCCTTCGCCATGCTCGGCCTGCCCGCGGACCGGGTACGCGCCGAACTGGCCGGCCGTGAAGACGTGGTGCTCTCGCACGACAACGCCCCGAACCAGTCGATGGTCTGCGGCCCGCACGACGCCGTCACCGCCCTTGTGCTGCGGCTGCGCGCCCAGGGGGTGGTCGGCCAAGTACTGCCGTTCCGCTCGGGGTTCCACACGCCGATGCTCGCGCCCTACCTGGCGCCGATCCGCGCCGCCGCCGAGGCGTACACGCTGCGCCCGCCGTCCACCCCGGTGTGGTCGGCGACGACCGCCGCGCCGTACCCGCAGGATGCTGACGAGGTACGGGAGTTGTTCGTCCGTCACTTGCTGGAACCCGTGCGGTTCCGCCTGCTGATCTCCGCCATGCACGACGCGGGGTTCCGCGCCTTCGTCCAGTTGGGCGCGGGCCAGCTCGGTTCGCTGATCGACGACACGCTGGCCGGCCGGGACCGGCTCGTCGTCTCCGCGCACGCGGGGTCGCGGGACAGCCTGGCGCAGCTCCGCAGGGTGGTCACCGCGCTGTGGACGGACGGCGCCGAGCCGGACGTGGCCCCGCTGCTCGCCTCGAACAGCCCATCCTCCGTCTCCACAGCCGCCCCCACCCGGACCGACCGGACCGAGCCGACCCACCGCCCCGACCGGCCCGGCTTCCGGTTGGACCTCGGCGGGGCACTGGTGTCGTTGCCCGCTCACTCCCGGGGTCTCCTCACGGGACTGCTCGCCGCACCAGAGGGCGTGGCAGCAGAGAGGGCCAACGCCCCCGACAACGGCGAGAACGGAAACGGGATCGGAAACGGGAACACGAACGGCTCGAACCACCCATCCCCCGTCACCGCGGAAACCACCCTCCCGCGCGTCAGCGACGCCGCGAACGGCAGCCCATTGGACCGGCTCGAACGGGTGGGGGCCGGGCTCCCGATGGCCGCCGAGCTGTCCGCGCTGCTGGGCGACACCGCCGCCACAGCAGCCGACCTCATAGCCGCCGCCCGGCGAGGCCGCGCCCGCCCCCGGAGCCCGGAGCCGCCTCAGCCCCGGGTCCCCGAGCGTCGCGCCCCGGCCGAGCCCACGCCCGTACAAGAGCCCGTACAAGAGGGGAAACGGCCACGAACGTACGACCGTACGTCCGCGCCGGCGCTCGCCCCCGCCTCCCTCCGCATCGATGTCGCGCGGATGCCGTATCTGCTCGATCACTGCTTCTTCCGGCAGCGGCCGGGCTGGCCCGACGCCGTCGACCGGTGGCCGGTGGTGCCCGCCACCACGGTGGTCCGGCATCTCATGGACATCGCCGAGCGCGCGATGCCTGGCCTACGAGCCGTGGCGGTGCACCAGGTGCGGCTGCTGAAGTGGATCGAGGCGATCCCCGCCACAGACGTGCCGGTGACGGTACGTCAAATAGCTCCAGGCCGGGTTGAAGTGATCCTTGCGGAGTCCTCCCGAGCCGTCGTCGAGCTGGCCGCCGAACACCCGGCCCCGCCCGCACCATGGCCCGTCGACCCGGCCGCCGAACGCGTACCGGCGATGCGCGCCGAACAGCTCTACAGCGAGCGGTGGATGTTCCACGGCCCGCGCTTCCAAGGCGTCACCGAACTGACCGCGATCGGCGACCGGCACGTACGCGGGCTGATCACCGCACCGGAGGCGCCCGGTGCGCTGCTCGACAACGCCGGGCAGCTGCTCGGCTACTGGATCATGGCGACGCTCACGGAGCGCACCACCGTGCTCCCGGTGGGCATGGACCGCATCCGCTTCCACGGCCCCGAGCTCCGCCCCGGTACGCGCCTGATGTGCGCGATCCGCATCACCGAGGTCACCGACAGCACCCTCACCGCCGACATGCAGCTGCTGCAAGAGGGACGTGTATGGGCCGAGTTGACAGGCTGGACGGACCGCCGGTTCGACACCGATCCCGGCATCCGGGCGGTCGACCGGTTCCCGGGCGAGAACACGCTGTCCACGCTGCGGCCAGAGGGGTGGGCCCAGGTCCACGAGCGCTGGCCGGACCTCGCCACCCGTGAACTGATCATGCGCAACATGCTCGGCAGCGCCGAACGCGCCCAGTACGAGCGGCTCTCCCCCGTCCGTCGCCGGCACTGGCTGCTCGGGCGGATCGCGGCCAAGGACGCGGTGCGCGGCCTGCTGTGGCGGGAGGGCGCGGGCGAGATCTATCCGGCCGAGATCGCCGTGCGCAACGACGAGTCGGGGCGTCCTCTCATGTACGGAGTGCACGGGCGGGTGGTCGACGGCATCACCGTCTCCCTCGCGCACTGCGCGGAGACCGCGGTCGCCATCGCCCGGCGCGGCCCGTGCGGCATCGACGTCGAGGAGGTCGCGGACCGTCCGCGATCGACCGTCGAAGCAGCTTGCTGCGACGCGGAGTTGGAGATCCTCGATCAAGTGAGCGTGCAGGGCGGAGCAGGCAGCGGCGCTCTGTGGTTCACACGCTTCTGGGCGGCCAAGGAGGCCGTCGCCAAGGCGCGCGGCACCGGATTGCGCGGCCGCCCCGCCGACTTCCGGGTGGTGGCGGCGGACAGCGACCGGCTGCGCGTGCTGGCCGGGGGCGTTCCGTACACCGCGCAAGTGCGGGACACAGCCAATCCGCCGCGCTTGCCCGCGCGGAGTTACGTGGTCGCGTGGACGGCCGCCGACGAGCAGACAGAGGAGACAGGAGAGCGGGATGACCACTGACGCTACCGGGCTCGCGACGGCGGAGACGGCCGAGAGCGCGCCGTCGGCCGGCGGGGGCGACCTCACCACGGACACCGGCCACAGCCTCGACAACGGCACCAGCCCCGATCCCGCCCCCGCGTCCGTACTGGCGGACATCGCCGGCATGCTGCGGGAACTGCTGGCGGAGTACGGGCTCGACGATGCCGAGATCGCGCGGGAGACCACCTTCCACGACGATCTCGAACTGGAGAGCATCGACCTGGTGGGGCTCTCCGGAGCGCTGCGCGAACACTACGGAGACCGGGTCAACTTCGCCGCGTTCATCGCCGATCTCGAACTGGACGAGATCATCGCGCTGACAATCGGTCAACTCGTGGACTACGTAGTGGAGTCACTGCACGCTACTGCCGCCCCCTCCGAACAGGACTGACCGCGATGGCCAAGATCCGTACGGGCGGGATCACCACACATGTACAGCGCCTCGACGCCGCCGCCCGGCCACCCGCCGGACAGGGCGAGGCGCCGCTGGTGGTGTTCGTACACGGCCTGCTCACCGACAGTCTGGCCAGCTACTACTTCACTCTCGGCCCGGCCTTCGCCGCCGAGGGGATCGACGTCATCATGTACGACCTGCGCGGGCACGGCCGCAGCGACCGCCCGCGCACCGGCTACCGCCTGGAGTCCTTCGTGGATGACCTGGTCGCGCTGCTCGACGCGCTCGGCGAGAGGAGGCCGGCGCATGTGGTGGGCAATTCGTTCGGCGGTACGGTCGCGGCGGCGACCGCCGCGTGGCACCCGGAGCGGGTGGCGACCGTGACGATGATCGAGTCGGAGCCGCCAGTCGCGGAGTGGACCCGGCACATGGCCGACGGGCTCGCCGACGCGAAGGACCGGCTCGCGCGCGAGGAGGTCATCGACTGGATACACGCCGAGCACGGCGCGCACACGGCGCGGCTCTCCCGCGCCGCCGGCCGCATCCTCCAGACCACGACGCTGGCCGAGGACGTACCGGCGGGGCGGATCATCAACGATGATCTACGGGCGATCGACTGCCCCTTGCTCGCGATCTTCGGCGATGAGTCGGGCCTCTCCGAGCAAGTGGCCGACCTGCAAAGGAAACTGACGGCATGCCGCACCGTCGTCCTGCCGGACCAGGGCCACTCCGTACTGGTGGAGCGCACCGCCGAGACCCGCGAACTCCTGCTCTCCTGGGTGCGGGAGCACGCACTGCTGGGGGCGGCGACGCCGTGACGCGCTTCCGCTTCCTGTTCGTCGTCCCGCCGCTGGTCGGGCACATCAATCCGCTGCTGGGCGTCGCGGACGAACTCCGCTCGCGCGGGCACCGGGTGGCCTGGGCGGGCCACGCCGACCAGCTCCGGGAGCTCGCGGGCGCGGAGGCCATGGTGTTCGGCTGCGCGCTGCCCGGCGATGAGCTGAGCAGGCCGCCGAAGCTGACCGGGCCCGCGGCGTTCCGGTTCCTGTGGGCGGAGTTCTTCCTCCCGCTGGCCGAGTCGATGGCTCCGGGTGTCGAGGCCGCGATCGAGGCGTTCACGCCTGATGCGATCGTCACCGACCAGCACGCCGTCGCGGGCGCGCTGGTCGCCGAGCGCCACGGCATCCCGTACGTCACCTCGTCCACCACCTCCGCCGAACTCGTCGACCCACTGGCCGCCATGCCCAAAGTGGCCGCCTGGCTCAACGGTCTGCTGAGCGGGCTGCGGGAGCGGCTCGGCGACCCGGCGCACCGCACTGACCCGCGGTTCTCCCCGTACGGGATCATCGCCTTCACCGGTCGGGCACTCCTCGGTGACGCCGAACTGCCGGACGCTCCCCTGCACTTGGTCGGCCCCGCCATCGCCGCCCGGCCGCACCGGCCCGGCTTCCCCTGGTCGGAACTGGACCCGCGACGCCGCACCGTACTCGTGACGCTGGGCACGGCGAACGCGGACGCGGGCGGCCGGTTCCTGGCGGAGGCGGTGGCCGCGCTGGACGCCGCGCGCGACCGGGTGCAGGGCGTCGTCGTCGACCCCGGCCGTACGCTCGCCGGGGCCACGGTCCCGCCCGGCATGCTCGTGCGACCGTACGTGCCGCAACTCGATCTGCTCCCGCGCGTCGACGCCGTCGTCTGCCACGGCGGCCACAACACCGTGTGCGAGTCGCTGTGGCACGGGGTGCCGCTGGTGCTCGCGCCGATCCGTGACGATCAGCCGATCGTGGCGGGGCAGGTGGTGGACGCGGGCGCGGGGGTGCGGGTCCGCTTCAGCCGGGTGGACGCCCGGGGGCTGGGCGCGGCCGTCGACGCCGTACTCGATCCGGCGGGCGGCCATCGCGCGGCGGCCGAGGCGATCGGTGACTCTTTCCGTGCGGCGGGCGGCGCCCCGGCGGCGGCCGACCGCCTCGAAGACGTCGGCGCGCGGGCCACCGGCGCGAGGGCGGGGAACGTACGGGCGGCCGGGTGAGCGGGCGGCCGGCTGCCCATGCAGTCGGCCGCCCGCTATTCACCCGCCGGCCTCATCCCGTAATGCGGTTGAGGGCGGCGAGGTAACCGTCCCGGTGCCCGTCGGTATTCGGGTGGTAGGACTCGTTCAGTTTGTTCCACTCAAGGCTGGTCACCCACTCCGATTTGCCGGAGCAGAGCGTGTGCGGGTCGAACACGGGGCGCGCGTCGAGGAAGGTGAATCCGGCTTCCTTCGCGCGCGACGCGGTGATGTCGGCCAATGTGTCGGCCGCCGAATTCAGCGCTTTGCGCTCGGTGTCGCTGAGGCCGAGAATTCCGCAGTCGCCCCCGATCGTGTAAAGGCGCGGATATCCGACGACGACGACCTTCGCGGCCGGCGCGGCCTTGCGCACAACGGCGTAGGTCCGGGCGAGCGCGGGCGACAGCTTGCCCGTGGCGGCCTGCTTCGCGGCCTCGACCCCGGCCAGGCAGTCCTTGTCGTCCACGGTGAGGATGCAGTGCGTGAGGACGTCGACGAACCCGACGTCATTGCCGCCGACCTGGAGCGTTACGAGACTGGTGTCCGGAGTCAGCGAGCCGATCTGCGTCTTGTCGATGTCGGCTGTGGTCGCGCCGGAACACGACGCCTCCACGAATCCGACGGCGGGATGGGCCGCGTGCCACAGCCTGGGGTAGGCGAGCGGTCCGCGACGGCACGCGTCGTCGGGGTTGTCGTACTTCCGGGTGCCGACGGCCACCGCATAGGAATCGCCGAGGGCGACATACTTCCCCGCCACGACATCTCTCTGCGCGGCGGCGGCGTGTCTCTGCGGGGCGGTGACGCCGCTCTCCGGGACGGTGACATCTCTCTGCGGGCCGGCCTGTGCCTGGGATGCGGCGGCGGCCATCGCGATGAACGCCAGGAGTGCGGCGAACAGTAACCTCATCGATCGCATTGTGGTGTCTTCTCCGAGGGTGGGGGGATGGGACACCACAGGATTAGCAGCCGAACCGTTCCCTGAATACTCATGCACATGACTAACGGGTCACGATTCGATATAGCTCCCAAGAATCATGATCGGATAGCGATCCGAGCCCGACGGCAATTCAGCAGAAATGCAGACACCGTCATTTCGAAACGTCCGGAGACGCCTGACGACGGTGCCGCGCCCCCTCCCCCGTCCCCGCCTCAGCGCCCCAACGCCGCCGCCCCCGAAGAAGCCTGTTCCTCCGCCCGTACGCGCGCGGCGGCCGCCTCCGCCGCCCGGCCCATGCGGTCGGCGAGGCGGGCCTGGGCGAGCCAGTTGTACGGGCAGACCGGGCGCAGGTTGATGCGCTCGCTCACCAGGGTGCGGGCGGTGTCGGCGCGGCCGGCGCGCAGGGCCGCCTCCAGCAGGGTCTTCTGGATCGCGTCCCGCTGCGCGTGGCTGCCGCCGAAGTCGTTCAGGCGGTAGCGGACGGGCGCCAGCAGGTCGACCGCCTGCCCGTACCGCCGCTGCCCGTAGGCGATCAGCGCCCGGCACACGGGCAGCCCGATCCGCTCGGTCATGGCGCGGTTGGTCACGACGCGGCAGGCCGAAGCCTGCCCGTTCACAGCCCCGCCGGCCGTCTCAACCCCCGCCTCCTCGTCCCTCGTCCCGGCCCCCGCCCGGGTCCCCGCCCCCGCCTCCGCGAGCCACGCTTCCCGGTCCCGTACGAGGCGTTCGGCGTCGGCGACGCGGTCCGCGCCGACGTACGCCATGACGGCGTGCACGTCGTTGAAGGCGTAGTAGGGCGCGTCGTGGCGGGCCGCCCAGGCGTCGGCGAGCGCCGCCCGGCGCGGGCCGGCGTCGTGGTCGGCCAGCAGCAGCCGCCACAGCAGGGCGGAGGCGTCGAGGAGTTCCATGGCCAGGCCCTGCGACCGGTCGTTGTGCAGCACGGCGTCGTAGATCTCCAGCACCCGCCGGGTGTCGCCGGCCTCAAGGGCGTAGAGGCAGTAGTGCCACCAGTTGTGCACGTTCAGGTAGTTGCCGGCGGCCCAGTCGTCGGTACGGGCGTCCAGGTATCGGATGCCCTCCGCGAACTGGCCCTGCATCTCGTAGGTGTGCGCGACCGCGTGGATGCCCCACACGTCGCGCGGGTCGCGCTCGACGGCCGCGAGGGCGGTCTGCTGCGCGCGGCTGTAGTGGCCGGTCTCCTCCAGCCCGAACGCGTACATGCCCAGCACCTGCCCGTACTGCGGGTCGCCTTCGCGCCACGCGGACAGCGCGCCGCCGACGCGGTCGCGCAGCCGTACGGCGTCGCCGGTGAAGAAGTCGATCTGGTGCCCGGCGGCCAGTGCGAGGACGTCGAGCGGGTACTCCACGGTGATCTCGCCGAGCAGCGCGCCGGCCCGGCGCAGGTCGCCGGCGAGCCAGGCGGTGGCGGCGGCGAGGTGCATGCGTTCGCGCGCGGTCGCCCCGGCGGGGCTGGACTTCCGGTAGCGGGCGAAGGCGGCGCGGGAGGCGGCGGCGTCCTTCTCCTCCGTGCCCAGCAGCCCGAGGTAGGCCGCGAGGACGTTGCCCATGACGGAGTGGGGCGCGGTGTCCAGGACCGCCCGCGACTCGTCGGCCACTTCGCCGCGGAAGAGGAGCAGCGCTCCCAGGGCGTTCTCGTAGTGGGCCAGGGCCTGCTGGCCGGTGTGCGACATGGCGTAGCCGTGCCGGTCGGTGTCCGTCATGGTCCCCTTCGACTCCTCGACCCTCTGGTGCCCCTTCCGCCCCCGGCTTACCTTGGCAGCGGTAGGAATGCCGTCCGATCGCTTGTCATGTCCTTGTTGAAGATTACCGACAAGAGGTGCGTCTTGTTCCTCCCCCTCAGACGGGCCCGTACGCGCGGCGGACCGCTCCGCCGCTCCGGCATCGTCTTCCTCCTCCTCGGGCTGCTGGCCGCGCTCGCCGCCGGCCCCGCGCGGGCCCACCCCGACCCCGCTCCCCCGGACCGGCCGCCGCTCAACCGGCCCATCGACCCCCAGAACTGGCGCAACCCCGACGACATGACCTGGGCCGACTACCGGGCCGTCCCCGGCGCCCACTGGGCCGACCCGAACGCCGTGCCGACCCGGCGGACGTTCAAGGGCGCGCTCGTGCTGCTGGACTACCCCGACGAGGAGTTCACGGTCAGCAGGCCGGCCGGCTCCACGATCTTCGGCAACCCGCAGTCCGCCGCCCACGACGTGCCGCGAGCCCAACTGCCGCGCTTCTACCAGGACTTCCTCAACAAGCCCGGCAAGCTCAACCACGGCCACACCATCAACGAGTACTGGATGGAGGACTCCGGCGGGCGCATCGGCGTCGATCTGACCGGATTCGGCACGTACCGCATGCCGTTCAAGTCCTACCAGTACGGCATCGAGAAGTCGATGAACCCCGGCGCCTGCCCCGTGGGCGACGCCTGCGGCAAGGACATCCGGACCGACGGCAAGGCCGCCTGGACCGCCGACGTGGGCGCCGACCGCACCAAGGAGTTCGACTTCGTCTTCTACCTGACCGCCGGTCAGGACGAGTCGGCCGCCTGGCAGGAGTTCGGCCAGATGAAGTTCGCGGACCCCAAGGACGTACCGGCCGCCTGGGGACCTCCGTCGCCGATCGCCGGCGGCGGCAACGCGGCCGCCACCCGCTACGTGCCGTGGACCTCCTGGCAGGCCGCCGCCCGCATCTGGCCCAACGCCGAGGACGGCTCCTCCACCCAGGCCGAGAGCTCCGGAATGGCCGTGTACGCCCATGAGTTCAGCCATATCCTCGGCATCGCGGACAACTACAACAACCCCTACGGCTCGCCGCCCAGACGCGCGTACACCGGCATCTGGAGCATGCTCTCGCGGGGCTCCTTCAACGGCCCCGGCGGCCCGCACACCCGCTGGCGGATACCGGCGACCGAGGGCGCGACGATGGGCTCCCAGCACGTGCTGCGCGACAAGCTCAAGCTCGGCATCGTCGACGAGAAGAACGTCCTGCGCCTGGACCGGGACGCCCTGGCCGCCTCGGGCCTCGCCGTCGCCCGGGTCACCGCGCGCTCCGCGCCGCCCGGCGACAAGGGGCTGTCCGGCGTCAACATCACCATGAGCGGCGACCGCGCGCCCGCCTGCTCCCCCTCGACGGACCCGCTGTGCGACGGCGGCGGCTACGACAACTACACCGTCGAGGTCGTCGACCGGATGGGCATGGACTCCTTCACCCCGGACCACGGCGTCCTGGTCTCCAAGACCAAGGACAAGGACCGCGCCCCCTTCGCGTGGGTGGTCGACGCCCACCCCGAGGACATCGACATGGTGGACTTCAAGCGCCCCGACGGCACCCAGCAGAAGATCACCATCGGCGACTACCGGCAGCTCAGCGACGCCCTCTTCCACGCCGGCGCGGACTCCGGCAGCAGCTACGAGTACGTGGACGAGGCCAACCGGCTGCACTTCTACGTCCTGGACATCGCACGCGACGCGTCCGGCGTGCTCAGCTACACCGTCGCCGTCAAGTCCCTGGACGGCGCGGGCCCGCAGCGCCGCGGCCTGGACCTGCGCCGCGGCGCCGCGCACGGCTCCCCCGCGAAGGGCCGCGCCGTGTGCACGTTCCCGCTGACCAACACCGGCGGCGCGGGCAGCGCGCCGCATCTGTCCTCCGACGTCTACCGGCTCTCCGCGACCTCCGCCGCCCGCGGCTGGTCGGCCTGGCTGCCCAACCGCCTCACCGCCGCCGGGGCCGGGAAGACCGTCTCCGTCCCGGTCACCGTGGCCGCCCGCCCGGACGCCGCCCGGCACGGCCGCATCGCGCTCGAAGCCCGCTCCGAGAGCGACCCGCACAAGAAGGCACGGGCCTACTGCACCCTCGACCGCTGACCGGACACAGCCCGCGAGACCGCGCCCCGGGACCGGACACCACGGCCCCGGGGCGCCGCCGCGCCGGGCAGCCGCCGATGCCCGAACGGGCCTCAAACGGAGCTCAGTCGGCCCAAGCGGGGCGGCCCTCCCATCCGACATATCCCTCATCGCACACTTGACCAGCGGTGACACACGCCGGAAAACGGGCACGAACGGGCCCCATCGATCTCCCGGACACCCTGTTCACGATCACCCCGGCGCTTGTACAAACATGCCAGGCGCCCGATCGGGCGTCGCTCCACAGCAGACCGCAGGGAAGAGTGCCGTGAACACCGAGGAACGCCGACGAGGGATCCTCCAACTCGCTCGGCGGACCGGAGGCGTCGATGTCACCGGTCTGGCCGCCGACTTCAAGGTGGCGAAGGAGACGATCCGCCGGGACCTGCACGTCCTGGAGGAACACGGGCTGGTGCGGCGTACGCACGGCGGGGCCTACCCGGTCGAGAGCTCCGGGTTCGAGACCACCCTCGCCGTCCGCACCACCCAGCTCGTGCCGCAGAAGACCCGGATAGCCGCTGCCGCCGCCCGGCTCCTCAGCGACGCGGAGACCGTGTTCATCGACGAGGGGTTCACCCCGCAGCTGATCGCCGGGGCGCTGCCCCGCGACCGGCCGCTGACCGTCGTCACCGCTTCGCTGGCCGTCGCACAGGCCCTGGCCGACGCCGAAAAGGCCACGGTCCTGCTGCTCGGCGGCCGGCTGCGCAGCGGCACGATGGCGACCGTCGACCACTGGGCCACCCGGATGCTCGCCGGATTCGTCATCGACCTGGCCTTCATCGGCGCCAACGGGATCTCACGGGAACACGGTCTGACCACGCCCGACCCCGCCGTCAGCGAGGTGAAGGCGCAGGCGGTGCGCGGCTCCCGGCGGCGGGTGTTCGCGGGGGTGCACACCAAGTTCGGCGCCGCCAGCTTCTGCCGGTTCGCCGATGTCGCCGACGTCGAGGCCATCGTGACCGACAGCGGCCTGCCGCCGGCCGAGGCCCAGCGCTACACCCTGCTGGGTCCGCAGGTCATCCGGGTGTGACCACCCGCCGCCGACAGCACCCCCTCCGCACCGCCCTCCGCATCACCCTCCGCACCGCCCACTGCCTGTAGTACCCGCTATCAACCCGCGCCCGAACGCCAGGAGGCTCCATGCCCCTTCAGCACCGACGCCGGGGCCGCGGCACACGCATACGCGTGGCCGCCGTCACGGCCGCCCTCCTCGCCACGAGCACCGCGTGCGCCGGAGCGGGCGGCACCGGCTCCGGCGGCGACACCATCAATGTGCTCATGGTGAACAACCCGCAGATGATCGAGTTGCAGAAGCTCACCGCGGCCCATTTCACGAAGGAGACCGGCATCAAGGTCAACTTCACGGTGCTGCCGGAGAACGACGTACGCGACAAGATCAGCCAGGACTTCTCCAACCAGGGCGGCCAGTACGACGTCGCCACCCTCAGCAACTACGAGGTCCCCTTCTTCGCGAAGAACGGCTGGCTGCACCCGCTCGACGACTACGTCGCCAAGGACGCCGCCTTCGACCAGAAGGACGTCCTCCGCCCCCTCACGCAGTCGCTGACCGCCGAGGACGGCAAGCTCTACGCCGAGCCGTTCTACGGCGAGTCGTCGTTCCTCATGTACCGCAAGGACGTCTTCGCCCAGAAGGGGCTGAAGATGCCCGACCGCCCGACGTGGCAGCAGGTCGCCGACCTCGCGGCCAAGGCCGACGGCGCCCAGTCCGGCATGAAGGGCATCTGCCTGCGCGGCCTGCCCGGCTGGGGGGAGCTCACCGCCCCGCTGACCACCGTCGTCAACACCATGGGCGGCACCTGGTTCGACAAGGACTGGAAGGCGCGGCTCGACTCCCCGGAGTTCAAGAAGGCGACGAAGTTCTACGTGGACCTGGTCCGCTCGCACGGCGAGACCGGCGCCGCGCAGTCCGGCTTCGCCGAGTGCCTCAACAACCTCACCCAGGGCAAGACGGCCATGTGGTACGACGCCACGTCCGCCGCCGGTTCCCTGGAGGCCGCCAACTCCCCCGTCAAGGGCAAGATCGGCTACGTACCGGCGCCGGTCGACCGTACGAAGAGCTCGGGCTGGCTCTACACCTGGGCCTGGGGCATGGAGAAGGCGTCCCGGAACACCGAGCGCGCCTGGAAGTTCATCTCCTGGGCCTCCGGCAAGAAGTACGAGGAGCTGGTCGGCGAGAAGAGCGGCTGGGCCAACGTGCCGGCCGGCCGCCGTGCCTCCACCTACGCCCGCCCCCCGTACGTCAAGGCCGCGTCGGCCTTCTCGGACGTCACACTGCAGGCCATCCGCTCCGCCCGGCCGAACGACCCCGGCGTCCAGCCGCGGCCCGCGCCCGGCATCCAGTTCGTCGGCATCCCCCAGTTCACCGACCTCGGCCTGAAGGTCTCCCAGGAGATCAGCGCCGCCATCGCCGGCCGCCAGTCCGTCGACGCGGCGCTCAAGAAGTCGCAGGCGCTGGCCGAGAAGACCGGAGGAAAATACCGGTGACCACTGCCCTGAACGACTCACCGCGGACCGTCGGCGCCCCGCCGCGCCCGGCCGCCCCCGCCCGCCGCGGCGGGAAACGCGCCTGGGCGAGGCGCGCTCCGCTGCTGCCCGCCCTGGTGTTCCTGATCGTCGTCACCCAGCTGCCGTTCGTGGCGACGCTGGTGATCTCCCTCTTCAACTGGAACGCGCTCGCCCCCGACGCCCGCCGCTTCGCCGGGTTCGAGAACTACGTCACCGCCGCGACCGACGCCGATCTGCGCAAGTCGGTCCTCACCACGATCCTGCTGACCGTGACCGTGGTCATCGTCTCCGTGGTGCTCGGGCTGCTGCTCGCGGTGCTGCTGGACCGCAAGTTCCGCGGCCGGGGCCTCGTACGCACCCTGCTCATCACGCCGTTCCTGCTGGTGCCCGTATCCGCGGCGCTGCTGTGGAAGCACGCCCTCTACAACCCCGAGTACGGGCTCCTGAACGGCGCCTGGAACTGGATCGCCGGGCTCTTCGGGGACTCCTCGCCGGCCCAGCCGGACTGGGTGTCCGGCATGCCGCTGGTCGCGGTCGAGACGGCCCTGGTGTGGCAGTGGACGCCGTTCATGATGCTGATCCTGCTCGCCGGGCTGCAGAGCCGGCCCGCCGACATGATGGAGGCCGCCCGGCTGGACGGCGCGAACGCCTGGCAGATGTTCCGCTACCTGACCCTGCCGCACCTGCGCCGCTACCTGGAACTCGGCATCCTGCTCGGCTCCATCTACGTCGTGCAGAACTTCGACGCGGTGTTCACCATCACCTCCGGAGGGCTGGGCACCGCCAACCTCCCGTACACCATCTACCAGACCTTCTACGGAGCCCATGAGTACGGGATGGCCTCCGCCGCCGGGGTGCTCGTCGTGATCGGCACGATCGTGATCGCGACCTTCGCGCTGCGGGTGGTCTCGTCCCTCTTCCGCGAAGGAGGGAACCAGGCATGACCGCCATCGCCACCACGCCCCTGCCGCCCATGGCCCGCCGGGCCCGGCGCCGCTCCGCCGCGCTCGGCCTGCTCGCCTGGGTCGCGGGCATCCTCTTCTGCCTGCCCGTCTTCTGGATGCTGCTCACCTCGCTGCACTCCGAACCGGACGCGGCGACCAACCCGCCGTCGCTCACCGCGTCGCTCACGCTGGACGGCTACAAGAAGTTCTTCGGCGCGGGCGGCGGCGCCGACCCCGCGCCCGCGCTGCTCAACTCGGCCACGGCGAGCCTCATGTCGACCCTGTTCGTCCTCGTCCTGGCGCTCCCCGCGGCGTACGCCCTGTCCATCCGCCCGGTCCGCAAATGGACCGACGCGATGTTCTTCTTCCTGTCCACCAAGATGCTGCCGGTGGTGGCCGGGCTGCTGCCGATCTACCTGTTCGCGAAGAACGCCGGGCTGCTCGACAACGTCTGGCTGCTCGTCATCCTCTACACCTCGATGAACCTGCCCATCGCCGTGTGGATGCTGCAGTCCTTCCTCGCCGACATCCCCGTCTCCATCATCGAGGCGGCCCATATGGACGGGGCCGGGCTGCCGACGGTCCTCGTCCGCATCGTCGCCCCGCTGGCCGGCCCGGGCATCGCCGCCACCTCGCTGATCTGCTTCATCTTCAGCTGGAACGAGATGCTCTTCGCCCGGGTCCTCACCGGGGTGGTCGCCGAGACCGCCCCCGTGTTCCTGACCAGCTTCGTCACCAGCCAGGGCCTCTTCCTCGCCCAGCTCTGTGCCGCGTCGGTCGTCGTGTCCCTGCCGGTGCTCGTCGCCGGCTTCGCCGCCCAGGACAAACTCGTCCAGGGCCTTTCGCTAGGAGCGGTCAAATGAAAGCTGCGCTCATCGAGGCGCCCGGCAAGGTATCCGTCACCCAGCTCCCCGACCCCACGCCGGGGCCGCGCGAGGTGGTGGTCGACGTCGCCGCGTGCGGGCTGTGCGGCACCGATCTGCACATCCTCCAGGGCGAGTTCGCTCCGGTGCTGCCCGTGGTGCCCGGCCACGAGTTCGCGGGCGAGGTCGTCGGCGTCGGCAGCGACGTGACGGAGGTGTCCGTCGGCGACCAGGTGGCCGTCGACCCGTCGCTGTACTGCCACGAGTGCAAGTACTGCCGGGCCGGGCGCGGCAACCTCTGCGACCGCTGGGGCGCGATCGGCGTCACGGTCGCGGGCGGCGCGGCGGAGTACGCGGTGGCCCCCGTCGCGAACTGCGTGAAACTGCCCGACCACGTGGACGTCCGCGACGCCGCCCTCATCGAGCCGCTGTCCTGCGCGGTGCGCGGCTACGACGTGCTGCGCTCCACCCTCGGCGCGGAGGTCCTGATCTACGGCTCCGGCACCATGGGCCTGATGATGCTGGAACTGGCCAAGCGCACCGGCGCCGTCAGCGTCGACGTCCTCGACGTCAACCCCGAGCGGCTGGCCACCGCGCGCTCGCTCGGCGTCTCACAGGCGGCGGCGCACGCCGACGAACTGGACCGGCCGCAGGGCTGGAACCTCGTGGTCGACGCCACCGGCAACGCCGCCGCGATCCAGGACGGCCTGGGCCGCGTCGCGAAGGGCGGCACGTTCCTCCAGTTCGGGGTCGCCGACTACGCGACGACCGCGGTCATCGAGCCGTACAAGATCTACAACCAGGAGATCACCATCACCGGCTCGATGGCCGTCCTGCACAGCTACGAACGCGCGGCGGCGCTCTTCGCCGGAGGCGTCCTGGACCCGTCCGTCTTCATCAGCGACCGGCTGCCGCTGGACGACTACGCCGAGGCCGTCGACCGCTTCAAGGCGGGCAAGGGGCGGAAGATCATCGTGACGCCGTAGGGACTCGGGCCGGCGGGCCCCCGCCGGCCTGCCCTACCACTCTGCCCTGCCGCCCTGCCCTGGGCGGACAACGGCTACTCCGCGGTCGGCTCGCCCGCGGAGGACGGCAGGTCGGCGCGTCTGACGGTCGTACGGGGCCAGGGCGGACGGGATGTCGCAGGGCCGACCGGCCGTACGGAGACAGGGCGGACGACAGGTAGCGGGGCCGACCGGCCGTACGAAGCCACACCGGACGACAGATCGCAGGGCCGACGGTCGTACGGAGCCACGCCGGACTCATACGGGCAGCAGCGCCAGGGGCTTGCCGGTCGGCGTGGCCGAGCCGCCGGCGGGCTCCGCCGTCACCCCCACCCCGTCGGCCCCCCGGACCGTACCGCTCAGCAGCGCCGCGCCGCCGGCACGGCCGGAGCCGCCCGGCCCGAGGAACCCGGCGGGGACCATCGTGCCGCCGCGGCTGTACCAGAGCTGGTAGACGCGGGAGCCCGACAGGGCCGGCAGCCCGTCGTAGACGAGCGCCGAACGGCCCTGGCGCTCCGAGGCGACGAGGGTCGCGCTGCCGCCGCCCTTGAGCGCGGTGGTATGGAAGGCGGCGTCCGGAGCGGCCATCAGCGCGCTGAGCGCGGACGCCCGCTGTTCGACACGGGCCATCCGGTCGTGCTGCCGGTCGGCGTCCTGCCGGGCGTCGACGGCGAACCCGCCGGCGACGGCGGCGGCCACCAGGCAGGCGGCGGCCGCGAGTTGCGGCGCCCGGTGCCGCAGCCGCCGGGGCGGTACGGCCGTGGACTCGCGCTGTACGGGCGGCAGTTGCCGGACGTCGGGCAGCGCCGCCATCACCCGTGTACGCAGCTCCGCCGGAGGCACCTCGGCCACCGCCCCCGCCAGCCGGGCCGCGGTCTCGCGGAGCTCCCGCACCTCCCGGGCGCACGCCGGGCACCGCGCCAGGTGGCGGGCGAACTCCGCCGCCTCCTGCCCGGACAGCGCGCCGAGCGCGTACGCACCGGTCAAGGTGTGCAGATCGACGGTGCTCACGCCGCCACCCCCAGGCAGTCGCGGAGCCGGATCAGCCCGTCGCGCAATCGGGTCTTGACCGTCCCCAGCGCCGTGTCCAGCACTTCTGCCGTCTCCCGGTAGGTGTAGCCCCGGTAGTAGGCCAGGGTCACCGACTCCCGCTGCAATTCGGTCAGTTGCTCAAGGCAGCGCCGCACCTGCTCCCGTTCCAGGCGCCGTTCGACCTGCTCGCCGACCTCGTCGAAGGGGACGTGCGCGGCGGCCGCCCCGGCCCGTTGCTCGCGGTCGGCCGCCGCCTGCGCCGAACGCACCCGGTCCACCGCGCGCCGGTGGGCCATCGTCACGATCCAGGACATGGCGCTGCCCTGCCGTACGTCGAAGCGGGCGGCGGACCGCCACACCTCGATGAGCACCTCCTGGGCGACCTCCTCGGACTGGGCGGGGTCCCGTACGAGCCGCCGCACCAGACCGAGGACCGTACCGGCCACCGCCGTGTAGAGGCTCTCGAACGCCCGCTGGTCGCCGCGCGCGACGCGGTCCAGCAGGGCCTCCAGAGCGCCGTGGGCGGGGGCCGGGGCCGGGTACTGATCACCGGGGGCCGCTACGGGCATGGTCGCCTCCGAACTGCGTTGTGGCCGACGGAAGTACGGCACTGGATTCTCGGAACGGCCGCGCGCTACTTCTTGGGGAGCAGGACGCTGTCGATGAGGTGGACGGTGGCGTTGGCGGTCCGCACATTGCCGCAGACCACCTTGGCGGAGCCGTCGACCGTGTAGGACTCGCCGGACCCGGACGTGGTGAGCTTGCTCTTGGCCAGCGTGTCGAAGGAGCCGCCGGCCAGTTGCGCCGGGGCGATCGTCTCACCGACGACGTGTCCCGTGAGGATCTTGGTGAGCAGCGCCTTGTCGGCCAGGACCTTGTCCAGCTGGGCCTTGGGGATCTTCTTGAAGGCGTCGTTGGTCGGCGCGAAGACGGTGATGTCCTTGGCGCTGTTGAGGGTGTCGACGAGACCGGCCTTCTTGACGGCGGCGACCAGCGTCGAGAGGGCCGGGTTGTTGGAGGCGGCCGTGGCGACCGGGTCCTTGGCCATGCCGTCGAAGCTGCCCTTGCCGTCCTTGGGCACCGTCGAGCACGCCGGCCCGAAGGGCTTCGCGGCGGTGTCCATGCTGTCGTCCCCGCCGTCGCTGCCGCCGTCGGTGCCGCCGGTCGCCGAGGGCTGCTCGGCGGAGGCGGAACTCTCGGCCGTCTTCTCCTTGCCGCTGCCGCCGCCGCTGTCGGAACAGGCGGTCAAGGCGATCGGCAGCAGCGCGACGGCGGTGACGGCGAGAGCGGTGCGACGGCGCAGGCGCGAGGTGATGCGAGTGTTCATGGTGTGCTCCAAGTGGTGTGTCGGTGAGGACGAGCGGAGGTCAGGGGCCGGGGGTCCGGGATCAGCTGTCCGGGGCCCGGTGCCAGGTCATGGGCGTCAGGCCACGGTGATCACCACCGAGTGCCGGCCCGAGGCGCCGTCGGGGATGGTGCGGGCACGCCGGGCGGTCTGGGTATAGCCAGTACGGTCGGTGGCCCGGACGTGCAGGGCGTGCGTGCCGGGCGTGGCCCGCCACTCCCACGACCACTGCCGCCAGGTGTCCACGCCCGCCTCGGCGGCCAGTTCGGCCGGCTGCCAGCCGCCGCCGTCGACGCGGACCTCGACGCGGCCGATGCCCTTGTGCTGGGCCCAGGCCACCCCGGCCACGGTGACGGTGCCGGACCGGACGTTCGCGAACGGTTTGGGGGTGTCGATGCGCGACTGGGTCTTGACCGGCGCCTCGGCGGCCCAGTCGCGCCGGACCCAGTACGGGTCGTACGCGTCGAACGTGGTCAGCTCGATGTCCTTGATCCACTTGCAGGCCGAGACGTAGCCGAACAGGCCGGGTACGAGCATGCGCACCGGGAAGCCGTGCTCGAACGGCAGCGGTGCGCCGTTCATCCCGACCGCGAGGAGCGCGTCCCTGCCGTCCAGTACGGTCTCGACGGGCGTGCCGAGCGTCATGCCGTCCACGGACCGGGCCACGAGCTGATCGGCCGGGCCGCCCTTCGACGGCGGCCGCACCCCGGCCTCCCGCAGGACGTCGGCGAGGCGGACGCCGAGCCAGCGGGCGGTCCCGACGTACGGACCGCCGACTTCGTTGGACACACACGTCATGGTGATGTCCCGCTCGATCAGCGGTCGGCGCAGCAGATCCTGGAAGTCCAAGGTCAGGGGCGTGCCGACGCCCTTGCCGTGTACGCGCAGCCGCCAGCCGCCGACGTCCACGCGGGGTACGGTCAGCGCGGTGTCCACCCGGTAGAAGTCACGGTTGGCCGTGGTGAACGGGCTGAGGCCGGGCAGCTTCAGGTCCACGCCGCGCGGCAGCGGGGGCGCGGGGGAAGCGGGCGCGGGGAGCTCGACCTTGGCCCGCGACTCCGCGGCCCGTTCGGCGTCGGCGTCGTTCAGCCCCCGGCCGAGCGGCCCGGCGACGGTGGCCGCCGCCGTCGCACCGGCCAGCCCGAGGACGAAGCGTCGGCGGTCCACGCCGGACCCCGCCACCGCCACGGCCGTACCGGGTGATGGGAGTCGTCCGGCGAGGAAGTAGAGGACCACCGCCGCCGCGAAGGCCCCGACGAGGGAGGGCACGGCGTCCAGCGCACCCGGCGAATCGGGCCGCCCCGTCGCCGCCAGGGCGCCCACCACGCCGAAGACGAGCACCCCGGCCGGGGCCGCCCGCCGGAAGCGCGGCGCCAGGACGCCCAGGGCCATGGCGAAGAGGGCGAGCACGGCGACGATGCCGAGTCGCAGGACCAGCTTGTCGTCGGTCCCGAAGTTCCGGATGGCCCAGATCTTGACCGCCGCGGGCGTGCGGTCGACGGCCGCGCCGCCGACGGCCGTCACGGGGCTGGCCTCGGGCCGTACCGCGACGGCTGCCAGCTCGGCGACGGCGAGGGCCACGTAACCGGCGACCAGGCCGCTCAGTGCGCCCAGTGCGGCGTGGAGAAGACTCTTGCGCCACGTTCTCATGCCCCGTATTCGGAGCGGGGGCGCGGGCGGATTGGTGGAGCGGCGAAGAGTTTTCCACGGAGCAAGCGCGGGCTCGGGCCAGGGCGGGGGGGCAGGGGCGTGGGCGCGGGCGCGGAAGGCGAGCCGCGAACGGAGACGAGAGAAGAGTGAAAGTGCAAGTGAGCGCCAGGCGGTGAGCGCGCGCCGAGGCGTGTACGCCCGGCGCGCACCGGGTGTGCAAATGTCCGTATTTCGTAAAGGGCAACCGCTTCTTCAACCACGGCACTCACGGTCCGCCACAGTGGGGCTCGCCCGGCGACAGTCCGGGCATCAGGTAACAGCAGCCCCAGAACAAGGGGCTGTTCGCAGGAGGTTCACGTGATCCGTTTCGCACCGCGTCTCGCCACAGCTGTCCTGGGCTCGGCCGCACTGGCCGCCGCCCTGGCCCTGCCGGCCTCGGCCACCGGCCATCACACGCCGGGCAAGCACCACTCGCCGATCGTGCTGGGCGCCGTCCAGGCCGACAGCCCTGGGCACGACGACCACTCCAACCGCAGCCTGAACGCGGAATGGGTCACCGTGAAGAACACCGGCAACCGCCCGGTCGACCTCAAGGGCTGGACCCTCACCAGCGACTGCACCCACAAGGTCTACCACTTCCGCCACCTGAACCTGGGCGGCCACAAGAGCGTCCGCGTCCACACCGGTCGCGGTCACGACACCGCGCGCGATGTCTTCCAGAACAGCCGCGAGTACGCGTGGGACGACCACCGCGACACCGCCACCCTGCGCAACGCCCACCACCACACCGTCGACACCAAGCACTGGGGCCACCCCCACCACAATCACCACAGCCACCGCTGACCCGGCTGCCCGCCGCCTCGAACCGGTGCGCCACGACCATCAGGTCGTGGCGCACCGCCATGTCCGACACCGCGGCTCAGGACACCAGCCAGGCCTGGTTCTGCGTGCCCTTGCACGCGGCGAGGCGGGTCTTCGCCGCGCCCTTGTCATGCGTCAGGCAGTACCCCGTGGCGTACCCCAGCTTGATCGTCCCGTTACGGCTGCCGGACTCCGACACCAGCCACGCCTGGTTCTGCCTGCCGTTGCACGGCGCGACAGAGACCTTCGCCGCACCCTTGTCCCCCTGGAGGCAGTACTTCTGCGCGTACCCCAACTTGATCGTCCCGTTGCGGTTGCCGACCGCCGAGACCAGCCACGCCTGGTTCTGCCTGCCGTTGCACGGCGCGACGGAGACCTTCGCCGCACCCTTGTCGCCTTGGAGGCAGTACTTCTGCGCGTAGCCCGACTTGATCGTCCCGTTGCGGTCTCCCACGTCCGCCGAGGCGCTGCCCGGCGCGAGAGCCGCGCAGGTCAGGCCGACGACGGCCAGAGCTGACGCCACGACGCGGGCCTTGGGGAACGAGTGCGGAATGCGAATGCCGTCGAACACAAGCGACTCCTCGGGATCGGGATGCGTGCCGGAATGAGCGCCCGCGCGGCTCGGTCGACCTCGGCCTCGGCCTCGACCTCAACGCCGGCGCGGAAGCCAACGGCCGGACCGTGCCCACACCCACGCCCTATAGACGCACCCTTCTCCCAAACCACCCCTTCGGGTAGCGGCCTCACCACTACGCGCTCACGGGTGCGCCGAATCAGCCGCTGCCGGGCGGAGGGCAGGTCGGGGCCTGTTCGAGCAACCCGGCGGCGACCGGACCGTGTACGGCCTGATGGGCGGTCTGACGTGTGACGCCCATGCGCCGCGCCAGACCGCCCCCGGGGTGCCGTGATCGTCCAGCACAGCGGAGAACCGCAGTTGCGTCGAGACGACGGTGCGGCCCCGGCCGATTCCAGGGCAGCCGCTCGCGCTGCCTGGCTTCAGGTCAGCAGAGTGATCACGTTGTTGGTGATGGCGCGTACCCGCGGGTCCAGTGGCAGCAGTCGGGGCCAGTCGGTGGTGGCCGCGGTGAAGACCGTGCCGCCCTGGGTGTAGAGGCCGAAGGTCGCGGCGCGGGCCGGGGCGGGGTCTTCGCGGGCGGCGGTGTGCCAGCCTGCGGACGGTTCCTGGGGGAGGTCGGCGGTGCCGAGGATGGCGAAGTCGGCGGGGGTGCCGTCCTTGCCGGTCGCGACCGCCCGGCCGAAGGCGTCGCGTGCGTATGCGGCGCCGTCGCATTCGTACCCCACGAGGCGGTGTTCCGCGCCGAGAACGTCCCCGTCGTGCAGTTCGGTGTCCGCGAATATCTTGTGGTCGGTGTCCTGGACCGTGAAGCCCAACGGCGCCCGGGGGCCTTCCCAGTGTCCGCCGGCGTTGCGGTAGCTGACGCCGGTCAGGGTGTTCTCGGGTTCCGTCTCCCACCAGTGGTCGGGGGCGCCGCGCATCTGGTCGACGTCGGCGCCGCGGGGGACGCCCGGCGGGTACTTGGCGCACCGTATGGCCGTACCGCCGTCCGTCACCGCGACCCGCCACCAGCACGTATTCGCCCCGAATATCGCGATGTTGCCGCCCCCGTCGCGGAAGGCGGTGACGTTGTCGCGGACACGCGCGCTCCAGTACTCGTCATGGCCGACGGAGAGGAGTAGCTGGTAACGGTCGGAGATGCCGGGCGATTCGTGCAGGTCGAGGTCGGTGCAGTAGTCGGCGGTCAGCCCGGCGCCTTCGAGCCAGGCGATGAAGGGGGCGTCCCAGTGCGCGAAGGTCTGGCGGGGCGTACGCGGGTCGTGGGGGTCCGGGCGCCCCTTGACCGGCCCGCCGATTCCGCCGCCGGGGCGCCGCAGGGTGACGGCCAGAGTGCCGGTGTGCGGGGCGGGGTCGGCCGCGTCGACCGGGCCGTACAGGCTGCCGCCGCCGCTGATGTTGTACGCGTGGTAGGTGAAGACCGGCACCTTGTACAGGATGTTCGTGGTCCGGCCGGGCTCGCGGGCCGTCACGACGAACAGCAGCCGGGAGTGGCGGGCGTCGAGGTCTTCGGCGCAGGCCGGGGCTTCGGGGACATCGGGGACTTCGGGGCACGGCTCTTCGGCGTACGGGCTCAGTACCGCGACGTACACGCCCGACGGCCAGTCCTCCGGTACGGCGAAGTCGTGGCCGGGCCAGCCCCAGTCCTCGTCCTGTCGGCGAGGAGGCGCGTAGCGGCCGGGCCCGTGCGTGGTGCCCATGTGGCGGATCGTGGCACCGCAGCGGAAGAAGTCGGCCCGGAACCGTTCGGCGCGCGTCGACACGTGCAGCCGCAGGGTGCCCCCGGCCCGTACGCTCGGCGAGCCGGGGTAGCCGTCGACGGCGGGCACGTCGGCAGGGGGCCCGTCGGCGGCGGGTCTGTCGACGGCCGGTCCGGCGGGGCCCACATCGGGTTGTGCATCAGACACGCGCTGCTCCTGTTGGACGGACGGGCGGTCAAGGACAACGGCCGCGACGGTAAGAGGAGTTCGGGCTTCCCTTTCCGCAGTATGCGGATTCGTGATCGTCGGGGGAAGCCTGCGCATCCGATCTTCGGCCCCAGGCCGTCAGTCCGTTCCAACGGTCCGTCCGGAGGCTCGCCGCCCCGCGGGCAGCTCACCTCAGATGCCCGGCAAACCGCCCAGCGCCGCGCGGAGATCCCCCAATTCGCGATAGTGCACGCCGGTCATTCCCAGCGCGACCGCGGCTTCCACGTTCTCCAGCCGGTCGTCCACGAAGAGGCACCGGTCCATGGCGACGCCCGCGCGCCCGGCGGCGATCTCATAGATTTCGCGGTCGGGCTTGACCACTCCCACCCGGGCGCTGCTGACGACGTGGTCCGCGAGGTCGTCCAGCCCCATGGTCGCCAGGTCGCTTTCCAGTTGCGAAGTCGCGTTCGTCACCAGGACCAGCGGCACGTGGGCCCGTACCCGGCGCAGCAGAGCCACCACCGCCTCGTCCGCCGAGAACGGCGAGCCGGTCAACGTCGTGGCCAGCTCGCGGGCCAACTCGCGGGACACCTGCCCCGAAAGGCCGAGCGCGATGGAATCGATCCACTGCTCGTGGCTGATCTCGCCGAGAAGCACCGGCAGGTCCGTCGCGGGCTCGAAGGCCACTTTTCCGGTCGTGCCCTCCACCAGCCCGGCGGCACGCTCCATTTCCGCCAGCCGGCTCGTGTCGTAGAAGCGGATCACATTGTCGAGGTCGCACAGCACCGCGTCGAAAGGGCGGCCCGGTATCGAGGGAGTCGTCACCGCACCTGAATAACACGATTGAGGGTGGTGTGGCGGGTGTGATCCCTCGCCGTACGACGCCGGGTCGGCCGATCCGGGTAGCCCGCCATGCCGCTCCCCCGCCGCCCAGTGTGCGGCATGTCGCATGGGGCATGGGGCATGAGACGTACACCCCTCAAGGGCCGCCAACCGACCCGGCGAGCGCCCGCTCGGGCAGGATCGGGTCCCGCCGCGGAACAGAAACCGGAACCCGGCTAACGCTCGGCCCCTTGAACCGCGCGACGTAGCAGGCTCAGGAGCTGTTCCCGCTCCTCCCCGGAGAACGGCTCCAGCATCTGCTCGTTCACCCTGAGGACCGCGGGAGCCAACCGGGCCGCCAGTTCCCGGCCCTCATCGGTGATGCTGACCAGTTTGCGCCGCCGGTCGCTCGCGTCCTTGGCGAGGTCGACCAGGCCGCGTCGGCGCAGCCGTTCGAGCAGGGGGGCGGCGGTCGACTTGTCGAGATGGGCCAGCGCGCCGAGGGTGCCCTGGTCCGTGACGCCGCGCTCGCACAGCAGGCTCAGCACCGTGAACTGCGGCCCGGTGAGGTCCGAGTCCACCTGCTCGTACCAGAGCCGGGTGTGCACCTGGTTCAGCCGGCGTGCCAGGGGGCCGACCCCGCTGATCGCGTCGAGGAGAGCGCGGGAGTCCGAGTCCCCGTGCGCCATCGTTTCCACCTTCGCTCCCCGCCCCCACGGTTGATTAGGACGTACACGTACTATACCTTGGAGAAATAGGACGTAGACGGAATAACTCTGCGTAGCGTAATGAATGAAAGGAGGCCGCCATGGTGCGTCTGGTCGTCGCGATGACCGGAGCCACCGGCGCGCCCATCGGAGTGCGCCTGCTTGAGGCGTTGAGGGAACTGGACGTCGAGACGCACCTCGTCGTCAGCCGCTGGGCGCGCGCCACCCTCGCGCAGGAGACGGGCCTCTCGCTGCGCGACGTACGGGCGCTGGCGTCGGTGTGTCACAGCCCGGACGACCAAGGAGCGTCGATCTCCAGCGGATCGTTCCAGGTGGACGGAATGATCGTCGCGCCATGCAGCATGAAGACGCTGGCGGCCGTCAACACGGGCTACGGCGAGGGCCTCATCGCGCGAGCCGCCGATGTGACGCTCAAGGAGCGGCGCCCCCTCGTCCTGGTGGCCCGGGAGACGCCGCTGTCGGCCGTGCATCTGAAGAACATGTACGAGCTGGCGCGGATGGGCGCCGTGGTGATGCCGCCGGTGCCCGCGTTCTACAACCGGCCGTCGACCATCGAGGACCTGGTCGACCACATCGTCGCGCGCGTTCTCGACCAGTTCGGCCTGGAGATGCCCAACGCCGAACGGTGGCAGGGCATGGGCCCGGCCGCGCACCGGACCCCCGGCGACCCGCTCCCCCTCGCACGGAAAGGCTTCCAGGAATGACACATCAGCCGCAGCGATCACGCCCGTCGCAAAGGGGCAGTGCGCTCAACTTCCGGGACTTCGTAACGGACTTGCTGGCGACCGGCGACGCGATCGACGTCCGCGAACCGGTCAGCCCGACGCTGGAGGCCGGAGCCGTCACCCGGCGTACGTACGACACGAGGAGCCCCGCACCGCTGTTCAGCGCCTTGACGGAGGGCGCTCCCGGCTGCCGCATCCTCGGCGCGCCCGCCGGGCTGAGCGCGTCCCCGGCGGCCCCCTTCGCCAGACTGGCGGCCCACTTCGGCCTCGAACGCGACACCACGCCGAGCGAGCTGCTGGAGAAGCTGATCTCCGCGATGAAGGCGGAACCCGTCGCCCCGCGCGTCGTGGAGACGGGCCCCTGCAAGGAGAACATCCGCACCGGCGACGACGTCGACCTGGAGCGCTTCCCGGTGCCGCTCCTGCACGAACACGACGGCGGCCGGTACTTCGGTACGTACGGCTTCCACGTCGTACGCACTCCGGACGAACGGTGGACGAGCTGGTCGGTCAGCCGCGCCATGCTGCACGGACGGAACACCCTGGTCGGCCCGGCCATGCCGCAGCAGCACCTCGGCATGATCCACCAGATGTGGCGCGAGCGGGGCGAGCGCACCCCGTGGGCCATGGTCCTCGGCGCCCCGCCGGCAGCCCTCGCCGCGGCCGGCATGCCGCTGCCCGCCGAGGTGAGCGAGGACGGCTACGTAGGCGCACTGACCGGCAGCCCCGTCGAGGTGGTCCGCACCGAGACCAACGGCCTCTACGTCCCGGCCAACGCGGAAATCGTGGTCGAAGGGTTCATCAGCCCTGACGAGACGGCCCCCGAGGGCCCGATGGGCGAGTACCACGGCTACGCGTTCGCCGAGAGCAAGCCGCAGCCCGTCTTCCATGTGGAGGCGGTGACGTTCCGCGACGACCCCATCCTGCCCATCTGCGTGGCAGGCGTCCCCCCAGAGGAGAACCACACCATCTGGGGCACCATGATCTCGGCCACCAGCCTGGACCTCCTCCGCTCCAGCGGCCTCCCCGTCTCCCTGGCCTGGTGCTCCTACGAGGCTGCCACCTGCTGGCTCGTCGTCTCCATCGACATCCGCCGCCTCGCCGAACTGCACCTGACCGAACGCCAGCTGTCCGACGCGGTGGCCGAAGTGCTCTTCACCTCGCACACGGGCTGGCTGGTGCCGAAGGTGATCCTGGTGGCCGACGACATAGACATCACCGACATCAATCAGGTGACCTGGGCCCTGGCCACCCGCCACCACCCCACGACAGGCCAGTACCTCTACCCGCGGGCCCCGGGCATCCCCCTGGTCCCGTACCTCACCGAAGAGGAGACCCGCACCGGCCACGGCGGCAAATCCATCACGAGCTGCCTGCTGCCGGAACAGTTCGAGGGCAGGACCAGAGGCACCACCGCGTCATTCCACAACTCGTTCCCGGCCGACATCCGCCGCCGAGTGATCGAGAACTGGAACGCGTACGGGTTCCCGGCGAGGTAGGCCGCGAGCAGGTGACCCGCAAGCGCAACGGGCACGGTCGCCGCGACGCCGCAACGCGACGCCCTGCCCCATCGATCTGCGCCACTGCCCGCATCCGGGCTCAGCGTCAGCGACCGGTGTAGAGGAACCGCAAGTAATACCCCCACGCCAGACGGCGGTGCTGGAGGTTCGCAGCCTCCAGGGAGGCGCTCAGCGTCCCATGGAGCACGCTGTTCTGCTGGAGCGCAACCGTACGACGGCCGAACTCCTGACGCTGTTGCCGGGCCCGGTCGCCCGCCAGTGTGTTTTCCTGGGCGAGCCGCTCTAGCTCCACCGCCAAGTGCTTCCGCGCCTGCTCGCGCAAGAAATCGGTCTCGGACTCCACGCCCTTGCGTTGGTCGGCGAATCGCGCCCGGCGGCGAGTAATGTCCTGCTCGAATTGTTGTCGTTCCGCCGCACCGAGGGCGGTCGGCTGCCGGGCGACGGCGGACGCGACCAAGCCTTGGCGCCATCTGTCGAGGGCGATGGCCTTGGCCTCGCCGATTCCCTGGACATTGGTGACTCGGCCGTTGCTCAGTACCAGCACTGCTCCCGTGCTGTTGTAGGAACTGTTCTGCACGGGCCGATACCCCGTAAAATCAGCCGCCGTCCGAATGCCCGCCGTGGCAAGTCGAGCGGCCAGTGTCGAGCCGATGCCATGCGGCGGGGACTGGGCGATCAACCGACGGCTCAATTGGTCCCGAATATACGCGGCCTGCTTGTCGACAAGCGCTTTGGCCAAAGACTTGCGGAGTTCCTCCGAGAGCCCGTCGATCTTCTTGTCGATGTCGCGCGACTTGCGGATCTTGCGCTTCTCGGCCTCCTTGAGCTCGGCGTGGTACTGGGCTGTGAGTTTGTCCTGAGCCTGCGGGTAGGCGGTGGCCCGCTTCGTCTCCGCCGCGTCGAGCTTCGCCTTGTCCTTGCGCAGCCTCTCCGCGGCCTTGGCGGGGTCTCCAAGTCGGTCCACCTCGTCCGTCAGCCTGGCCAGGACAGCCCGGGACTGGGCGGTCTCCACTCGGCGGCTCCATGCGTAGCCTGTGATCGCGGCGGCCAGGATGACGGGCGCGGCGGCTCCGATCAGCGGGATCGGGAGCCCTCCGACGGCCATCAATACCGCCACGGCCAACAGCAGTGGCCAGAGTACGGCTGTGACGACGTCCAACGGCGTCCGGGTACGGAAGCCGTCCGGTGAAGTGGCGGCGGGCGAGACCGACGGCGGTGCGACCTGCGGGGGAACATGTCCGGTCATCCAGCCGGGCAGGCCGCCCGCACCCGGTGCAGCGGTCGTGGAGGGAGCCGACGCCGAGGTGGTCGTCGTCGTGGTCTTCCGCTGCTTGGGAATCGCGTGAGCGAGCGGCGGAAGGAAGTCCAGCGGCTGGAAAGCCAAGGACCTCACCTGATCAGCCAGGCCGCTCACTGTCCCGTCCGGATGGGTGAGGAGCGTCTGCAACCCTGTGGAACCGCCCGGACTCTTGAAGTCGTCCTCGGTAAGCAGCAGAAACTCACCGCTGGGCTCATGCAGCCGATGCCACAGAGCAGGGTCGGTGGCGATCGCCTTGAGTGACATGAAGATGACCCAGGCGGAAAACCGGTCCAACTCCACCCCGAAGTCGTCGTTTCCGCGCATGGGTGATTGGTAGTTGCGGTGGCCCCGCTCAGTACCGCCGAGGCCCGCCAGCGCCGGCACGAACATGCCGTCGTAGTCCACCAGGCGCAAGGTGTCGTCGCTCGCGACCAGCAGGTTCCCGTGCTGAAGGTCGCCGTGGGCGATCTCGTGATCCGACAGATCGCGGATCAGAGCCTCGAACCGGTCGGCCAGACGGCCGACAGCGAACTGGTCGGCATGGTTGTCGTCGAGCCAGGAGGACAAGGTAACTGCCTCGATCCACTCCATCTTCAGGACCGGGTAGCGCTCTTGGCCGACGCCGATCGCGTCGGGAAGGTACTCGAAGCCGAGGTTCCACGGCTGGGAGAGCTCTGCCGAGTTCAGCCGCGCGAGTTGGCTGCTGATGGCCTGGTAACGGAGTTCCTGGTCAGGGACGTAGCGAGTGAAACATTTGACGGCGTACCGCTGGCCCGACGTGGCCGAGGTCAGGGAGAACACGCTCGCGAAGGCACCAGAAATGGCGCGGGGCAGGCCGAGGTTGGTCAGCTCCGGCCTCGCCCCCTTGAGCTCAGGGTGATCGAAACACAACTGCGTATGCTGCAAAGCCTCCGCGTAGGCGGCACCGCTGGGGAACTGCCGTTGCCGACCGGTCGGCGAGTTCACGTTCACCGTCCTTCGAAATCGATCCGTACGACAGCGACGTCGTCGTTGCGCAGTTGCCGTCGGTCCCGCAGGCTGTTCAGCCAGTCCACGAACCCGCTCAGATCGTCGGGCCCGGAGAATTCCAGCAACTGGTGCACGGCGACCTTTTGATCGGGGGCCGACAGGAACCACGCGGCCAGTGCGTCGGTCATCAGAAACAACCGGTCGCCGGGCCTGCACCGGCCTTCTGTGAACCGAGTACGGCAAGCCAGCAGCGCCGCATCGTGGTTACGGCTGCCGAAAAGGTCAGGGACCGTGCCGAACTCGTCGGCGTCGCCCACGGGGAATGCCTGTACCAACCGCTCGTCGCGCAGGTGAAACAGACAGCTGTCCCCAAGGGCGGCGGCCCGCCAGTGCCACGCAGGTTCAGCCTCCTCCACGTCGATGCCGGCACCAGGGCCAGGGTCCGGGTCGACACGCACGGTCAGCAGAGTCGCGAAGGCGCCTTCGGCGAGCTTGGTGTGCTCGTACCACTTCAGCGGGCGTCCTTCCGCGACGCGCGCCTGTGTGTACTGGAGGAGCCAGGGGTCCCACTGAGCTACCGCCGACGCCGCGAACTCCTCAAAGGCGGTGCCACCGGCCAGCAGTTCCGGCCTCTTCATGGCGTGTTCGGCCACCGAGCGGGACAGCAACCGAGCCCAGTCCTTCGCCAGGGCACTCTCCGTCGCCCCATCACAGACGCCTGCTGTGATGGGCTCCTTCAACTCGTAGTCGTGGGAGCGACTGGGAAGCACGACGACGGCGTCTTCGCATTCCGCTTCAGTGCTCCCGTCCTTAGGAGCTACGAGGCGAGTGACGTATACGCAGGAGGGACGACCCGTCACCGCAGCTCAGTGGCGCGCGTGCCGATGTCGAGGAACTGCACGACCGTGGTGATATCCGCGTTGTAGACGAAGCCGCGGGTGGTCTCGCTGACCCGCTGGCCCTGTGAGGCCGCGTACGAACGCATATGGCTCGGCAGGAGGCTCGACATGGCGAAGAGGGTACGAGCATAACTGTCGGGGAGGCCGTCGACGGTGTCGGGGAAGGCGGTGGGGGTGCCGCCTGCAGCGGAGACGTGCAGGTTGAAGAGCAGTGCCGCGCCGTCGGCCGTGGCGTGTGAGGTGATGGCCTCGGCTGCCGCGGTCGGGTCGCCATCGGTCGACTCGCCATCCGTCAAGTTGATGACGATAGGCGGGAAACTCGCCGGGTACTGCTCGGTCCAGCCTGCGACGAGGCTCTCGGCGTACTGAAGAGCCCGGTTCATCGGGGTTCCACCGTGCGCCACCGGGTCCATCCACAGCGGGAAATTGACCACGGTCTCGACCAAGCCGCCGGCGCCGTCGGACACCTTCTTGCTCCGCTCGTCGACCCGGGCCGGGTTGTCCGCCACCTCGCTGAGGGGAACGATATCCCGGCCGCCAAGCGCCCCCGCGAACGCCGAGCCGACGGTGGCTCCATAGCCGACGACCGCGACGTGGAAGTAGTCGCGTACGCCCTCTTCTTTGGCGCACTTGACGGAGAGTTCAGTGAGAAGCCGGTTGATGGCGTCGGAAACGACATCGGCCTTCTGCCGGGGGACTTCACCGCCGATGGGGTCGCTCATGGAAGTCGACTGGTCGATGAGGAAGATGATGCTCGTCGGATTGCTGCGGCTGATCTCTGCCGTATACGGCACGTTACGCTCCTGGCGGACTGCGAAGAAGTCAGTTACGGGAGGTGCTCATGCGGCCTGCCAGCTCGCAAGGCACGCCGACACACCGGTCACCAGCACTCACGCCGAGCCGCCGAGGCCCCCACGCATATCGTAATGCGACGGCATCGGTTTGCGGCAGGCAAACGACAAGTGATCTCAGCCGAAGTCCCATGCCATTACCCACAGTCGGTGCTCCCCGGCCCCCATCGGCGAGTACCGACACACCGCCCACAAGGCTGTCTGGACAGCGTCGACAGGGCCAGCAATCCAATGCTCCGCGAATGTGGTTGACCGCTGTCAAGGCCAAGCTCACGGGGAGCAGGCGACGGCACGATCGCCTGCTCCCCGTGTTCCTGGTCTTCTCTCTCATCCGCCGCTGAGCCGTCGCGTCACTCGATCCGCTCGGCCCGCCCACACGTGCCAGGCAGGCAGCCGCACGCCATTCGGCAACAGGGCTGCATGGCTGAGGGTGAGCCTCAAGTGGCGTGCGCCTTCCATGGCGGCCGACGCCCCATGGTCGATCTGAACCTGGACTGCGTCCATACCCCGGCGGACATCGAAGTCGTAAGGATAGCCGTCTGCCGTGACATTCCGGTCGAACAGGGCTCCGGAAACCTCGTCTGTCAGCAGGAGTTGGAGCCGGTCTCCGACAAGCTCGCGCTGTTGATCGGATTCCACGCCCTGCGGAGACCGCGCGGCCTTGGCTTCAGCCGCGTCCAAGAGAGCATGCGGCATACCCGAACGGGCCGACCAGAAGTCGCGGTCGCCGAAGACGATGAGGTGCGAACGGGCGCGGGTGATGGCTACGTTCCACAAGTTGATCTCGCGGCAGAGCCAGTTGACCGCACTGGGGCGCATCCTCGCGCCCGCGACGAGCGACAGCAGGATCACGTCCTGCTGTCCTCCTTGAAACGTGTGCACCGTACCGACGCGTACCCGCGGCTCGTTTTCCCAACGCTTGGCGACCAGGTCCTTCTGGGCCCGGAACGGGGTGACGACCCCTACCGTCGATCCTTCAGGCAGACGCATCAGCAGCCGCTCCACCGAAAGGTGGACTCGATCCGCCTCTTCCTGGTTCTCCCACGACCCGTTGCGGCCCCGGCGCGCCGTTCCTGTCACATCGAGCCACTGAACCGCGTCGACCCCTTCCAGACGGCGCAACGACCGAGGCTCGGTGAGGACCGTCAGCCGGTCGCCGTAGCAATACCGATTGGAGATGCCGACGATGTCGGGGTGACAGCGGAAATGCTCATCCAGCAGCAGGGTCTCCCCTGCCGCCTGGGCAGCCGCGTGGAACGAGGAGTAGCGGCGGTGCTCGAACCGGTGCTCGTCGAGCCAACTCGCCCGCAGCCCCGCTCCGCGGTGCGCCTCGGCCTCCTGCCGGGGTTGAAGTGTCGTGATGTGCTGCAACTGCATGGGGTCGCCGATCACGAGGGCCCGACGTGCGCGAAAGAGCAGAGGCAGAACATCCGGCGTAGAACACTGGCTCGCCTCGTCGATGATGACCAGGTCGAAGAGGGCGGCCCGGTCACGGAACCGCCGAGGAGACCTCGCGGTGACGGCCCAGCCGGACACCTGCGGCAGAATGCGGTCCAAGGACGACCATTGCCGCGGCGACCGTGACTTCACGGCTTCGATGCGGTCGTGGATGGCCGCACGCACGGTTGTCGCCTGCTCCGCCACCAAAGTCCGCAGCAGTACCGCTGCCGTCTCCCGGGCCCGTCGATCAGCCTCCCGGAGCGTCGTCAGGAGTTGAGTGTCGTCCGCAGCCGCGTCGGCATCGGCACGCTTGTCCCGCCAGATCGCCTCGGCTTCCGCGAAGCGGATAAGGTCAGCGAACTCCTCAGGCTCCGCGACCTGTAGGGACAGCGAGGCGAGGCCGCGCAGGCATCGCCTTCGCAGCCACCCGCCGAAGATGCCGAGGCGCACTGCCATACGAGCCCGGCGCAGCCACCGGTTGAGTGAGACATCGTCGCCCAGGGCCACAGCGAGCATCTCGGGGTCGCTGTGTCGTTGTTCGGCATAGGAGAAGCGCATTCGGCCGAGGTCGGCCAATTCTCGCTCCCGACGGGCGGCCTCGGCGAGGCCTCGACGCTGCGCTTCCTGCTCTCGGAGGTGGTTCCGCAGTTCGCCTTGGTGCATCTGGAAGGACTGGAGGGGCTCAGCACTGCGGGTCAGCCGCTCCAACGTCCGCAGTTCTTCCTCTACGGCTGCCTGATTGCCCGTACGGACGAGAAGGCCCGGAGCCAGGACCTCGCAGCGCTCCCAGACCTCGTCCACCGCCTTGTTGTTGGTCGATGCGACGAGCACGGTCTGACCAGCTGCTCTGGCGGTGGCGACCGCGTTGACGATGAGCTGGCTCTTCCCGGTGCCGGGCGGCCCCGTGGCGACGGTGAGCTTACGAACCATGGCGGCCCGGATGGCCGCCTCCTGTCCTTCGTTCAGCTCCAGTGGGGCGACTACCCTCACCTGCTGTTCGGCGCGTTCGTCCACCTCTTGGCCCGCCCGCGCGGTGAACGCGTCGAGCGCGGTGCCTGCGAACTGGCCGACACTCTTCTGCAGGGTCTTGTAGTCCTTCAACAGCTGTGCGGTGGCAGCTGAGTCCGGCCGTGCGGCGAAGACGATGGCCACATTGCGGACGCCTTCGTGCGCGGCGTACAGCGTGCTGCCGTCGCCGAGTGATCCGGGGTCCAGGTGCTCCGTGTCGGGTAGTCCCAGTTCCTGCAGCAGGCTGCGCAGGTCGCGGATCATGTCGTCGCGGAAACCCGGGCGCCAGTTGGGCTGGTAGGCGGCGAGCAGCTCCGTGCCTTCATCCTTGCCCAACCGGTCGAGAACGAGTTTCGGATGCAAGGCGATCGGCCCTGTGGGGGTTACCGCACTGCGTCCCTGCGGGTCGCGTTCGACCTCGATCTGACGCATAGCGAGGGGCGCACACACCTGCCGCTTTCCGTCGTAGAGGACGGCGACGGGATACCCGTACCAGAGATCGGCACCATCCTTATGGGCCTGCTCGGCGAGGTCCACCACACGTTCCGGCGCTTGCACTGTGGCTTCCGTGCCGGAGAGCAAGACTTCCTCCCCCGCCGGCCAGACCGCGCGCGGAGGGTCGCTGCCCACCAGCGGCAGCAGTTCGTCAGTGGAGTTCTCCGCCTCCAGGCAGTGCTGGTAGTACGTCAACAGCCGTGACCAGTCGGCGTCGGTGAAGGCGGAGTCGTCATGTGCTGCCTCGACGGACTTGGCCGGTGACGGCACCACCCCTCCGACTCCGTCACTGACCGCCGTGTGTCCGGCGGGCAACGGCTTGAGGGCCGGGATCTGCCGGCCTGCGGAGGCACGGGCGAGATAAATGTCGCCGGTCACCTGAAGACTCGACTGGGTCGGCGTCTGCCGACGTCCGTCGGGCGCTTTCTGCAGGTCTCGGCTGATGTGCCGGAACAGGTCATTCGCCGAGACCTGCCCGTCGCCGTCGAGGTCCGCCTGTCCCGAGTGCAGACCTTCGACTATTGCTCTGGTGAACTGCGAGGGCTGGTCCGCATCGGTGGTGAATGCCGGTTCCCAGTGCTGCGAGGCGGTGATGACGTGCACTCCGCTGGCCTCGACCACCGGAGCTGAGGCCGAGCGCGAGGCTCCCTTGCTGCGGAAACCCTGTACCGCGCTACCGCTGAAACAGCAGTCGAGCAGCAGGACCTTGCGTCGTGCCGCGCACTTCTCCAACTGGTCGGTCACATAGGAGGCTTCGATGGCGGTCTGCTGGATTCGGCCTTCCACAGTGTCCGTAGTGACGTAGTAGAGCTGACCGTCCTCACGGTCGTACGCCCCGTGGCCGCTGAGATAGAGCACGACCAGTTCGTCCGGCTCGCGATCCCTCAGAAAATCTTCGACGGCCTGTCTGATCGCGGCCTTCGATGAATCCTCGACCTTCAAGCATTTCTCATACCCGCCAACCGCCGGCATGTCCAGAACCTGGCTCAGGTAATGGACGTCTGCGCGAACGGAGGGCAGGGCGGGGAAGTGAGCGTCCCCATAGACAGCGGTGCCCACGAGCAAGGCGTGCTTGCGGCTCATCGCTCGTCCCCCGGGGCGATGCCCTGCCTTCCGTCCTGTCCGTCCCGCAGCGCCCTTACCTCTCGCCCGGATACTCCGCCCTGGAATTCCGTGACCGTACCGTCGGAGTGCACGATGCGCACCTTGCGGCTTTTACGGACTTCGACCCACGCCCTGATGGCAGACCTCGCCAGCGCGAAAGTTCCCGAAGTGAGGATGAGCACGACCTCCGGGGACAGCAGTTCCGTCCCTTTCGCACTCACCAGGTCCAGCGACGCTTCGGACTCGGCAAAGCGCACCTGGGCGTCGTCCAGCCGGCGCAGGACCTCACGGAGCTCTCGCGCCTCGGCCTCCGCATGCCGCGGGTCGGCGCCGAACACCTGGATTGTCGCGGCCTCGATCTCGTCGGACATATTCTCCCTCATACCGCCAACTCACGTGCTTACAAGCTGGATTATCAGCACTGCTGATGGCTCGTCAGCCTAGCTACTGATCTCGCCGCGCCGATCCGAGCATCCAGCGCCTGTGTCGTGCGCTTCCGTCCGAAACCGACAAAATTCTGTACAGCGGCTCGCCCAGGTCCGCCCATCTCTCCAGTGCGTCCCGATCCACCAGGTGAATCCCATAGCGTGGCCCGCTGGCTCTCGCGGATGCCGTAAAACCACCGGTGGTGATGATCACCGCGAATTGGGCGCCGTGGTCATGGCGGTACGTGCCGTTGACTCGCTGCACATCCTGGTCCCCGACCCGCCGGTCCTGACGCAACCGCTTGCACTGCACGACGACCCGCCGTCGCGAACGGTCGACTACAAGCACGTCGGCGCCTTTGTCCCCCGCTCTGCCCACATGCTCCGCGGCCAGTCCGTCACGGCGCAGCAGGGAGCAGACCGCCAACTCGAACGCCCGAGGATCCAGGGCGTCGAGATATGCCAGTGAATACCGCACGGGCCCGGCGGAGAACCGCGAGCGGTCGATCCATCTCCGTACAGTCGGCCACCCCGGCTTCCAGCCCAGCCCCACTGCCGCGGCGGTCAACACGATGCCCGCCCACACGGGCCACTGCTCGGCCGCCTGCCAGAGCGCACTGCCCCCAGCCAGGGCTCCGACGCCCCACCCCCACCAGGGAATCGCCTCCCACCCTCCCTGGCTCCGGCCGCGCCGCATCAGACGACCGGGCCGAAGAGCGCCCACACTCCGCCGGCCAGCCCGAACAGTGCGAGGCCCGCCAGATCGGTGATCGTGACCAAGGTGAAGGCATGGTCGCGACAGCGCGCGAACAGCCCCCTGCGCCTACGGCGACACGGCCGGTTGTAAGCGGTCGGGCCTCCGCAACGCGACACCAGTGCGGTGCCGCCGATCACCAGTAATGCCACGACGAGCAGCATCGGATCCCCCCCCCATTCCCCACACCGCGCCTCTATGAGTATCGGGAGGGTCTACTGGCCCGGCCAAGTGCTTCTTCGGCCGAGCGGGCCGAAACAGGGGCGCGTGGGGGCACCGACGGCGTCATTTGCTTGTGTATCCCTTGCGCGCGCCCTCCGAAGCGGCGGCCACTGCTTGAGAAGTTGCGAGGGTGGAACGCGGACCGACGGCGACTGACGGGCGGGACACGACATGTCGTATATCCATTACTGGAAACTGGTCTTCGCCGAGCCGGTCTTCGTGAGGTGCACGACCAGTTTCATGCTCTGGTCTTCCGTGCACCGACTCCGTACGAGGAGGAGTTGGTCGCCGATCAGTTCGGAGAGACGCCCTATACCGTCCTTGCCCTCTAACGTACGCGGGCAACCGAATCAGGCATCCTGCCTGATCGCTCGACATCGTCTTACGGTACTGGCGCGCGCCGGCTGCTGGGGAGCGCAGCGCGCCTTGTAGGCAGGCTCCGTGGTCCGATCGGCTCTGCTCCATGCGGCGAGCTCGGCCCAATGTCGAGGACGAGAACGAGCCTCTCCCCCTCGGCAAGCCTCTGCCCTACGAGCAGGCCCGGCGCGAGCAATTGTGGTTTTCGCCCGCCTGGCCCCGGACAGCCCAGAGACCCAGCCCATACGTATGCAGGCGGCCCCAACTGGCCAGGCGCCGCCCCTCTCTGTTGCCCCCACGACTCGCCGCAGTCCTGGGGCGGCGCCGCGCCGAACGGCCGTAGCCGCAGCCCCAGTTCTCACGAGCCCGTCCAGACCCTCGCCGGCCCGTCCCGTGCGACCCGAAATCGACCCGAACTCGACCCGCACGGCGCGACCCGCGCGCTGGGGCGCGTATCTCATGGCGGCTGACGGCCCCAGCCAAAAGGGCGGGAAGCAATCGCCCCGGCGCGCCGGTTACCTGTGGCGGCCACGATTCGTGCGGCGGCTGAGTCTGTCGCTAAGGTGCCACGTCACGACCGCTCCCCGTTCGATCCACGGACCGGTCAGGGCTCTGCCGCAGTCGGTGGCAACTCCACGGCTGCGCGCCGGTCTCTGTCCGTCCGGCCCGGGAACACGGGGGCGAGCCTCACGGCGGGGCAGTCGGGCCCCGGCCGACGGGTCAGGAGGAACGAGTGGCACAGATCATCGCCGAGGTCTCACGGACGTTCAACGAGTTCCTGCTCTTGCCGAACCGGACTCGGACCGACTGCTCTACCGCGACGGTCGACTTGCGTACGCCCCTGGTCCGGCACATCGCGGGCGAGGCGTCGGCGATCGAGCTGCGGTCCCCGTTCACGTCCGCGATCATGCAGGCCGTCAGCACACCCGAACTCGCCATCGCGCTCGCGCGAAACGGCGGTCTCAGTTTCCTGCACCACAATCAGCCGGTCCAGGACCAGGCCGCGGCGGTCCGCCAGGTGAAGAACTTCAAGGCCGGGTTCGTCACCAGCGATACGAACGTCCGGCCCGACGACAGCCTGAGCCTCCTGGTCGATGTCATGCGCCGCACCGGTCACAGCACCGCCGCGGTCACCCACGACGGGACCGCCGGCGGGCGGCTGCTCGGGCTCGTGACCTCGCGGGACTTCCACCCCCAGCGCCATGATCTGGACGGGCCGGTCAGCGGGCGGATGACCGCGGTCGCCGACCTGGTCCACGCCGGGGCCGACATCACGCTCTCCGAAGCCAACGCGCGCCTGTGGGACGGACGGCTGGACTGCCTCCCGGTGCTGGACGCCGAAGGCCGCCTGCGGCACCTGGTGTTCCGTTCCGACTACGCGGACAACAAGCGCTTCCCCAACCAGGCCGTGGACGCCGCCAAACGCCTGCGCGTGGGCGCGGGCGTCAACACCCACGACTATCAAGAGCGCGTCCCGGCCCTGCTGGAGGCGGGCGTGGACGCGTTGTGCTTCGACTCGTCCGACGGCTACAGCGACTGGCAGGCGCAGGCGCTGTCCTGGGTGAAGAAGCACTATCCGGAGATCCCGGTCGGCGGCGGCAACGTGGTCGACGGCGAGGCGTTCACCTTCCTCGCCGAGGCGGGCGCGGACTTCGTCAAGGTCGGGGTGGGCGGCGGCTCCATCTGCATCACCCGGGACCAGAAGGGCATCGGCCGGGGCCAGGCCAGCGCCGTACTGGACGTCGCGGCCGCCCGGGACGCCTTCCGCGAACGTACCGGCGAGTACGTACCGGTCTGCTCCGACGGCGGACTGGTGCACGACTACCACGTGGCACTGGCCCTGGCGATGGGCGCCGACTTCGTCATGATGGGGCGCTACTTCGCGCGCTTCGACCAGGCGGCCGGCGCGAAGCTGCCCACCCGCGACGGCTTCGTGAAGGAGTACTGGGGCGAGGGTTCGAACCGGGCCCGCAACTGGCAGCGCTACGGCCAGGGCGGCCAGGGGCTGGTCTTCGAAGAAGGCGTGGACGGCTACGTCCCCTACGCGGGCGGCCTCGACGAAGGGCTCGCCCAGACCGTCGCCAAGCTCAAGACCACGATGGTCTCCTGCGGCTCCGCCACCCTGCCGGAGTTCCGGTCCACGGCCCGGCTCACCATCGTCTCGGAACAGAGCTTCCAGGAGAGCCACGCCAACGTCACCCTGCGGGACGCCCCGACGTCCGTCTCCTGACGGTGCTGACGCCGCGAACGGCGCCGGAGTGAGCTACGCGGCGGCCTCCCAGGCGAACCCGTCCGGGTCGGTGAAGGGGCCCGCGGTGCCGCCGATGACGATGCGGTGCGAGCCGGCGCCTTCGGCGGGGACGCCGAGATCCTTGGCGAGGCCGCCGCGCTTGTACAGCGCCAGCTTGACGGGGCTGGACTCGCCGGAGGCGAACTCGGCGTACTTGCCGCCGAAACTCCTGGCCACGGTCAGCCCCCGGCCGGCGTAGAACCGCTTGCCGGCCTTCACGTCCTCGACGCCGAGCAGGAGGACGATCTCGTCGATCTCGCGGGTGGCCGGGCCGGTGTCCTTCTTCGCCGAGGTCGCGACCTTCCAGATCGTCCCGTCCGGCGCCTGGACGACGCCGCCGTAGCCCCACAGCGACTTCGCGGCGGGCTTCAGCACCGTGGCACCGGCGTCCACGGCGGCGGAGAAGAAGCTGTCGACGGTGGCAGGGCGGGACACCGTGAGCGCCAGGGTGAAGCCGCGGAATCCGGTGGTGTGCGCCTCGGACGCCCGCAGGCGTACGTACGCGTCCACCCCGAAGGCGGTGTAGAAGCGCCGGGCGGCCTCGGGGTCGGCCACCTCAAGGGTGACGGACGCGATGAACATGGTCGATGCGGTGGATGCCGTCGATGCGGTGGTTGCCATGGCCATCACGCTAGGGGTCGCTCGGTGGCCGGCGCTTCTCGATTCCTGACCGGTCTTGTCACCTGCTTCGCCACACACGCCGGCATCCCCTCCACGGTGACCGCAGGCCCCGCCGCACCGGCCGTACTCGCGTCGTCAGTACGGTCGGCCGCCGCATCCACCGCACCGGCGGCGCGGCGCCGGAAGGCCCCGGGCGACATGCCGACCAACTCGGTGAAGCGGGCGGTGAACGTGGGCAGCGACGCGCAGCCGACCGTGAAGCACACCTCGGTGACGCTGAGGTCGCCACGCCGCAGCAACGCCGCCGCGCGCTCGATGCGACGCGTCATCAGGTACGAGTACGGCGGCTCGCCGTACGCGGCCCGGAACTGCCGGCTGAGGTGCCCGGCGGACATGTTCACCCCACGGGCGAGCGCCTCCACGTTCAGCGGCTGCGCGTACTCCCGGTCGATCCGGTCGCGGACGCGGCGCAGCCGCGCGAGATCGGCGAGGCGCTGCGCCTCGACGCGGGCACGCTGCCACTCAGGTCGGCACACGGGAGTGCATCCCTTCCATTCCTCTTTTTCTTCTTTCTCTTCCATTTTCATCTTTCATCGCGTCTACGCCGCCTACGCGTGCCGGGGGCCAGCTGAGACAGGCCCCCGGCACGCATGCGCTCAAGCGCCGCGAAGCTCCTGGATGCGGATCAGGTTGCCCGCGGGGTCGCGGAAAGCGCAGTCCCGGATGCCGTACGGCTGCTCGGTCGGCTCCTGGACGACCTCGGTGTCACCGGCCTGGACCTTCGCGAACGTGGCGTCGAGGTCCGGGGTGGCCAGCAGAATCCAGCCGTAGGTGCCCTTGGCCATCATTTCGGTGATGGTGCGGCGCTCGTCCTCGGTGATTCCCGGGTCGGCGGCCGGCGGCGCCAGGAGGAGGGACGTGTCGGGCTGACCGGCCGGGCCGACCGTGATCCAGCGCATCCTGCCCTGCCCGACTTCAGTGCGTACCTCGAAGCCGAGGATGTCGCGGTAGAAGGCGAGCGACGCGTCCGGATCGTCGTGCGGCAGGAAGCTCGTATGAATGGTGATGTCCATGTCGAGAAGGCTAGAACCGGCCTGTGCCCCGCGCTTCTCGATTCCTGATCGATTCCTGATCATTCCTGATCGATACGGCCATGCTCTCGGCTCCGATACGTCGATCCTCCGGTCTTTCGTTCCTCGGTTCCGTCGCTCCCCGGTTCCGTCGGTCCTCAGTTCCTTCGATCGGCAGGTCCGGCAAAACCCCCGGCCCAGCCCGAACGCCCCACGACCGCCCGAGCAGCCGACGGCCAGCCGGGGGGGACGCGCTCCTGCGAACATCGTGCGTCAGACGTCGTCGCACGAGAGGGTGCGGGCCGCCGCACCGCATGCCCGGGCCGCGCTCCGGTGCGCCGGTGTGCGCCGCGTTCGTCCGCTTCGGATTCGGGCAGTGTTCGATCCATACCCGCCGCTCTCCGAGTGGTCCTGACCGGTCGCGGTTTCGGGAGATCCCGGCATCGCCGCCCCGTGGAAATGTTCAGGCCGTTGAGCCCCACTTCGCACGCTCCGAAACGCTCCGATGCGTAATCCCCTTCCGCCCAATTCCCGGTTGCGATCGCTGATGGGCGAGGCCGTGATGACGGGACAGGCGCTGGCGGACTCCGTCAACGCGGCCGCGGGCGAGGCGGGCCGCGTCGTCAGCTACGACCGTACGTCGGTGGCGCACTGGTTGCGGGGCAGCCGCCCCGCGCCGGACATCGTGGCGTTCGCCGCCGAGGTCTTCTCCCGCCGGCTCGGCCGGCAGGTGTCGGCGGCGGATCTGGGCATGGCGCCGGACGCCGCCGTGCCGCCTCCGCCCGGTGATCCGCTCCCCACCGCCGAGGAGGCGGTCGGCCTGCTGCTGGGCCTCGCGGCCGGCGGTCGCGGAGGGGACAAGGGCGCGCGCACTCCCCCGTACCGCCTCGACTCGACGGAGCTTCCGCCGTTCCGTGCCCTGCCCCGCGTGGTTCCCCCTGCCCTCGATCCGCGCCGTGAGCGCGTCGGCGCCGCGCAGGTACGAGCGGCCGAGCGGCTGCTGCCCGTACTCGTCGACTGCGACCGGATGCTCGGCGGCGGCTTCGCGCGGGACGCGCTCGCCGCGCTGCTCGCCGGCGACCTGGCTCCGCGCCTGCGCTCTCCGGCCGCCCCCACGGTGCGCCATCGACTGCTGGCGGTCACCGCGGATCTCGCGCGGCTCGCGGGCCGGATGAGCGTCGACGAGCTGGCGCACGGCGCAGCCCTTTCGTACTTCCGCGCCTCGACCGCGTTCGCCGCCGCCGTCGGTGACGCGCATCGCTACGCGGTCACGCTGTGCGCCATGAGCGCGCAGGCGCAGGACCTCGGCCACGGAGACCAGGCGCTCGGGTTGGCGGTTGCCGCGCTCGACGGCGAGCCGCGGCACTCGGCCGAAGCGGACCTGCTGAACCTCCGGTTGGCGCTGGCGCGGGCGGGATGCGGGGATCGGCGCGGCGCGCTCACCGCCACCGCCGAGGCCGAGCGGAGAGGCCCGGGTCACCGACGAACGGCACGACGGGGCACGCGCTCCTGGCCTCGATGCTGCCGGACTGCCGGTCGCGCGCCGTCCTCAGCCCTGCGGGCTCAGTCCCGCCACCGCCAGCCGGAACAGCCGGTCCGCTCGGGCGGCGGGGCCGGGGTGGTGCTCCGTGGCCAGGACGATGCCGACGGCCAGCGTGATCAGGTCGGCGACAGTGACGCCCGACGCCACCGCGCCGTCCCGCGCGGCGCGGTGGAGCAGCGGCCCTGCCGCCTCTTCCAGCGCCGCCGAGCAGGCGTTCTCGTGCACCGGCCCGGCCCCGGCGCCGTCGTAGGCCAGCACGGCCGCCAGCCCACGGGCGGAGACGCAGTAGGCGACGACGTCGCTCAGCCATTCCAGGAGCGCGTTCCGGCTGTCGCCCTCGCCGGCCAGATCGCGGGCGCGGACGCACAGGGCCTCGATCCGCTGCCGGGAGACCGCCTCCAACAACGCCTGGCGGGTGGGGAAATGCCGCCGTACGGTCGCCGAGCCCACCCCCGCGGTACGGGCGATCTGCTCCAGGGAGGCGTCGGCGCCACGGGCGGCGACCTCCTCCTCGGCCACGGCGAAGATGCGCGTGTAGTTGCGCCGGGCGTCGGCGCGCTGGCGGTCGGGCATGGCGTGACCTCCACGCTTGCTAAGTGGCGGGGCCCGCCATATCGTACCCGAGTAGAAACGGCGGCCCCCGCCACTTAATGGACGCACCCCGAGGAGCACCATGTCCGCAGACTCCGCGCCCGTCCTGGTCACCGGCGCCACCGGCAGACAGGGCGGCGCCACCGCCCGCGCCCTGCGCGCGGCGGGCATTCCCGTACGCGCCCTCGTACGCGACCCGGCCACCGCCCGCGCCAAGGCCGTCGAGGCACTCGGCGTCGAACTGGTCACCGGCGACCTTCACGACCGCGCCTCCGTCATCCGGGCCGCCGAAGGCGCCCGCGCCGTCTTCTCCGTGCAAATGCCCGCCATGACCGCGGAGGGCCCCGATTTCGAAGGGGAGATAGCCCAGGGCGTCAACCTCATAGAGGGCGCGAAGACCGCCGGAGTGACGCAGTTCGTGCACACGTCCGTCACCGGCGCCGGCCGGCACACCGAAACCCCCGGCTGGGCCGAGGGCCGCTGGACATCGTTGGAACCCGTCATGGGCGCCAAGAGCACGATCCAGGACCGGGTCCGCGCGGCAGGCTTCCCCCACTGGGCCCTCCTCAAGCCGGGCTTCTTCATGGAGAACTTCCTGCCCTCCATGGCGTTCCTCTTCCCCCGCGGCATCGAGGGCGGCCTGGTGAGCGTCCTCAACCCCGAAACCCGGCTGTCCCTCATCGCCGTGGACGACATCGGCAGGGCCGCCGCCGCGGCCATCACCGCGCCGGAGCGGTTCAACGGGATCGAACTGGAGCTGGCGAGCGACTACCTGTCGATGACCGAGATAGCCGAGACCCTCTCCCGAACCCTGGGCACACCACTGTCCGCACCGGACATGACCGAGGAACAGGCCCTCGCCGCCGGAATGCCGAAAATGGGCGCCTCCCACGAATGGCTGAACACAGCCGGCCAACCGGCCCGCCCGCAGTACGCCACGGCCCTCGGCATCCCACTCACCAACTTCGAGGAATGGACACAGAAAAACCTACGGCCCGCGTCCTGACACGCCCCCCAATTCCCCACCCCCTACCGGGCAACGACGCCACCCGCACGGGCACCCACTTCGAACGACGACAAAACGGCTGAACGTCGCGCCGCCGTCACGACATAGGGTCTGCCGCACCATGACCACCTACGACACCAGCAGCCACACCGCCCACGAACTCGTCCGCCTCGTCAGCGACCGCCTCGGCCTGGTCTTCATCGAGCGCGACAGCCACTTCCGAGGGATCTATCACCGCGCCGACATCCCCGACGGAGAGATCCAGATCCAGCCCAACTCGATCCCCGGAGACGATGGCGAAAACAACGCGGTATGCCACGAACAGTCAGGCGGCGGATCTCGACGACCCGGACGGTGGTCCATCAGGCCTGAGCAGATCCGTGGCCCGGTAAGCGGTTGCGTCGGCGTCCCGCGGAAGGAAACGGCTGGCCTTGCCGCTCCACGTGACGACGAGTTCGTCCCGCGCGCGAGTGGCGGCGACGAAGACCAGGGAGCGACACCGCTGTTCCTCTTGACGGTAGCGGGCCGGGTTCGCAAGGCGATACTGCTCGATTCGCTGATGCGGTACCTGCCCCTCGCCGACCGATGTGAGAAAGACGCGCTGGAATTCGAGGCCCTTAAAACGGTGCATGGTGCCAATGCGCACGGCCTCGCGGTCGGCACGGACTCCGTCCCTGCCGAGTTCGACCACCGGGATGGAGAAGGGCTCCCGGGCCAGGACGTTGGCGAACTGCTGCGCGGAACTCCCGTCCGGGACGCTCACGGCCATCGCGGAGTACGGCGTCCCGTAAGTGTCGTGGCGCTCCCTGATAAGAATGGCCACAGCACGCATCTCAGTCAGCCGGTCGGGGGCCCGCCAGAACTGCGGGGCCAGCCCCGTGAGGACGGAACGATAGCTGTCGAGGGTGTCGGTCCCGGTGTCGAGGTCGTCGAAGGCGGCACCGGTGATCAGACCATTGGCGCTGCCCAGAATCTGCCGGGTGGTGCGGTAGTTCAGCGTGAGACGCCGTGACGCACGGCCGCGGATCTCGATGCCCTGGTGGCTGAGGACGACTCGGTTGCCGTAAATACGCTGGTGAGCGTCGCCGACGAGGAAGATGTCGTTCGGTCCTTTGCGGACCATGGCGCGCAGCATCCGCCAGTGCGAGGCGGACAGGTCCTGCGCCTCGTCGACGACGATGTGGTCGTAGCGGGGCTTGAGCCACATGCCGCTGCCGGCCTCCCGGTGGACGAGATCGCGACCGCCCTGTTCCTCCTTGTACCGGGCCTGCTCCTCGGTTCTGGCCATACGGTGCTGCTCGATGACGGCCGCTTCGTCGGCGATCAGGGCGTACGTCGTCTGCCTCGGCGGAGACTCCAAGTGCGCCTTGTAGGCCAGCACAAGTTGCCAGATCTCATGGCGCTGGGCTGTGCTGATTCGAGGGCGTCCCGAGCGGCCGACGCGCCGGGAGGCGTCCCACGAGCCACAGCGGCCCGCGACGATCACATGCTTGAACTCGGTGTCCAGGAAGTCGGCGTCGTATTCGAACCGGCCCGTCTCGGTGAGCACCGTGTGCCACAAGTTCATGGCCGCGTCGTCGTCCATCGGCCTGCCCAGTTCTACCCGGGCCTCCTGGATGATCTCGCGGGCCAGCGCGTCGGCGGACTTCACGTCGACACGGCGCAGCAGTTCGTCGCCGCCCAGTTGGCGAAGCCGCTCCTTGAGGTCCAGCGCGAGGTTGGTGTTGTACGTGGTGAGCAGAACCGGACGCGAGTGGCCGGGAGGCAGCTGGTTCACGAGGTGGCGCACGCGGTGGAGGGCCACGACCGTCTTGCCCGTACCGGGGCCGCCCGTCACCTTGGCGGACCCCTTGAAGTCGCCCACGGCGAGGCATCTCTGTTCCGGGTGGAGAAACAACCGCCAAGCGTCGAAGCTCCTGCCGAGGGCGCCGAGTACGGCGTCGTCGTCGGTCTCGGCCTGGGAGACGGCGCGCTGGGCGGCCCGGGACCAGTCGCGAGGGTTGACATCCTCCTCGGGACGCCACTTTTCGGTGATGTGCTGCCGCACGTCCTGCGGCTCCACACGGTCGTGGAGCGCGAGGAGGACGTCACGGGTGAGTTCCGGGAGGTTGTGGCCGAGCAGTCCCTTGAACTGGTCGGGCGTGCGGACTTTCCGCAGGGCCGGCAGGAGCGAGGGGACCACACCGAGCCCGACGAGGGTCTCATCGTCATAGCGGGCGAAGAGCGGAGTCCGGAGGCTGCTGGTGATGCGGGCCGACGCGTCGGCTTCGGCAGTCGGCTCCCTCGGTGAGGCGGCCTCGGCGGCTTCACCCGGAGTAGCTCCCTCCTCGGCGATACCCTCCCCGGCGGCTTCCGCCGTGCTGGGTGGCGGCGCGACTAGAATTCGAGATTCCCGTGGGGAAGCTCGACAGGTTCAACGAGCTGACGCAGGGCCGGAGTTGGGTATCTATTTTCGGAGGGCCGAAGTGACGATGCGAAATCACCAGGAATTCGACGTGACGGTGGTCGCTGTAGCCCCCGTGGGAGCGAAGGTCGACGTAGACGGCGCGACCGGTTTTATCGACCAGGTCAAACATCCCTCCTGGTGGGACGAGAACGCCGCCCCTCCCCAGGTCGGCGACACCCTCCACGTCACCGTCCTGGACGCCAGCCGCGAACCTCCGCGGCTCAGCGCACTGCAACGGGACATCGACATTGCACGTCGTCTGCGCGGCACCAGTCCGTAACTCCGCCGCACTCCCCGCGCGCTCCGGAATACAGGGCCGCAAGTACACCCTCGACGCCACGGCCCTCGCCGGACAGGGGCCTACCCGGGCCGCCGCTGCCTGCCGGAAGGCCGCACGGCTCATCTGCCGCCGCGGTGCACGAAGGTCGTGTACGGGAAGTCGTCGAGGTGGCCGGCCTGACAGACGAGGACGAAGCGGGCTGCCACGGCGAGCGGAGGCTTGCCCTTGCGCTTGGCGTTGCAGCCCGCGTGGAAAAAACGGGCCTTGTCGGGGCGGCGGGGCCTGTCGTTCTCGAAGCGGAAGTTACTGGAGTCCAGGGCCCCGAGTTCGTTGCAAGCGGTGCAGCGCAGCCACTGGGGGAACGGCAGAACGGGGACGCCGACCTTGGCCGCGGGACCGTTGGGGTCGCGGTCGGTGCCGTCCATCCATGGTGCCGGGCGCAACTGGGTCACCTGGTGGGGGCTGTTGGGGTTGGCGATGAGGCTGTTGACCGCCTACAGGAGGCGGGGTTCCTTGAGATCGGCCCACCCTCTGGGGGCCGAGGACCGCCCGTTGTACAGCGTGGACCTGAAACTGGACGCGGACAGCCCTGGGGTCGGCTTCTGACCAGGAAGAAGAGGGGCCTTAGGTTCCCCGATCACCGTGCGCCCCTGTGGCTGATGCCAGGGGGCCGCGCGGCCCTGTTTCCGTCACCTGGTGGCGGCCCGCTGAGTCACCGTGCCGGCCATCCAGTCCGGCCTGGTCGCAGGCACGGCACGGTGCCGCTTCTGCCGGCCGGGTACACCCTGGCGTACACGTGCCTGCTCATCCCCGCCGCACGACTGGGCGACCGCTCTGGTTACCGGCGGCTCTTCGCACTGGAGATCACTGCCACGCTGAGTTTCTGCGGGGTCCCTGACCAGGAGAGCAAGGAGTACATGGCCGTCATCGTCAGCTACCGGGCATGGTGCTCGACGCTGCTTCAGAGCAGCGTCAGCGGGCAGTCGCCCGCGGCGCATGACGTCCCTGGCGGTGGCCGGAGTCCGTGTGTCCCTCGGAGCGCGGCGTGTGGTGGCTGCTGCTCGGCCTTGGCATCGGCATCGGCATCGGCATCGGCATCGGCACCCTGGCACTGATCAGCACCGGAAGCTGGGCTCGCAGGGCCGCGCAGGAGGCTGCCACTCAGTTTGAGGAGGTGGGCCGGGGCGCAGCGCCTCGGCGGCCCGCCCTCCGCCTCTGACCGCGACACGGAAGAAGCCGCGTACGGGGCTTGGTCCGCTTGGACGGACATTCGAAGTCAGGGGTTCAGCTCCGGCAGGATGTCCATCATGGAGAGCGTGGGGAAGAAGAAGCCGCGCCGCCCTCGCCGTTCGTTCACGCCGGAGTTCAAGGACGAGATCGTCGGGCTATGCCGACGAGGCGACCGCCCGGTCGGGCAGGGCGCCAGGGACTTCGAACTCACCGAGACCGCACTCGCAGCCTGACCACCACACCAATGGTGTCCGTCAAAGCGGAGCAAGCTCAAGCCGCGCAAGCGGTTCGCGAAGGACACCGTGCGCATCGTGGACGGCACCCTTGAGCCCATCCGTGACCGGTCGATCGCCGAGCAGTCGAAGAACTATCGCTATTCCACGGCTCACCAGGTCGTCATCGATGCCGATACCAGCCTGATCGTCGTGGTCGGTCGACCCTTGCCCGGCAACCGGCACGGCTCCCGCGGCTGGGCAGAATCCGATGCCAAGGCCGCCGTCGGCCACACCATGACCATTGCGGACGGCGGCTGCCAGGGCACTGGCCTCGTCATCCCGCACCGTTGTGCGAAGGGTGAGGAAATTCCGGCCTGGCAGGAGGAACACAACTGGTCTCACATACGAGTTCGCGCTCGTGTGGAGCATGTCTTCGCACGAATGAAAGGCTGGAAGATCCTGCGAGACTGGCGCCTCAAAGGCGACGGCATCCATTACGCCAGGCGCGGCATCGCGCGTCTCCACAACCTGGTACTCGCCGGACGGCCCCCCGGCATGATGCGTCCGGCGGTCGCCAGTCGGAACGAAGGGGCGAGACGATGCGCGTACTGACGTGGAACCTCTGGTGGCGCTTTGGTCCGTGGGAGGAGCGACGCAAGGCCATCCGCACTGTGCTGAACGATCTCCAACCCGATGTCATCGGTCTGCAGGAAGTATGGGCCTGCGGCGGAGAGAACCTCGCGGAGTGGCTCGCGTCCCACCTCGACATGCACTGGACCTGGGCACCGTCCCGTGCGCCACAACGATGGCAACGGCGAATCGGGGACTCGACGATCGGCATCGGCAACGCTGTTCCAAGCCGGTGGCCCATCGTCGAGCACGACGTGGCGCAGCTGCCGGCCCGCCGGGGCGATGATGACGGCCGTCTGGCCCTCTACGCAGGAATCGAGACTCCCACCCATCAGGTGCCGTTCTTCACCACCCATCTCTCGTCAGCCATTGACGCCTCTGCGATTCGTTGTCAACAGGTAGCAGTCCTGGCCCAGTTCGTTGCGACGCACCGCCATGGAACCGGCTTCCCGCCCATTGTTACGGGCGACTTCAACGCATTTCCGGACTCCGACGAGGTACGGCAGTTCGGCGGGTACAAAACGTCACCCGCCGCCCCTGGCCAGGTGTTCCTCGATGCGTGGGAGTACGCGGATCCAGGGCAACCGTCAGCGACGTGGAATGCGGCGAACCCCTATGTTGCGGCCGGATTCGAGCCCAGCGCCCGAATCGACTACATCCACACAGGACCGCCTGGTCAAAAAGGCCTTGGCTCCGTCGCCTCGGTCCGCCGTGTCGGTGACGAACCCGTGGACGGCGTCTGGCCGTCCGACCACGCCGCTGTGCTTGCACATCTACGGCGACCATCCGAGCAGTAGCTTCTGCCCCGATCGGCGTCACGGGGGCATCCTGTTGCGTGCGGTTGGCGTCCAGGTACGGGACGCGGGTCCGCGCATACGGCTGCCAGCCGCTCACTGTAGGCGGGGGCACCGACGGGACCAGGACCTGGTGCCAGTGCCGGTGCGGCAAGAACAGAACGGCCTCCTGGGTGGGGTTGGACGCCGTGGTGGCGAGATTGAGCCACGACGGGCCGCCCGGGTCCAAACCGAGGAGGGAGCCGATGGAGCACATCCTGCTGCGAGGCGGCACTCGGCTCCAGCCGGGCCGGCACCGGTGCCGGCCCGGACGTGATCGTCCCCTTGGCTGCGGGTCAGCGGGCGAGTCGGCCCCGGAGGAGCACCCGCCTGGGCAGGATGAGCAGCAGCAGGCTGTAGTACTGCAGGACGGGTACGGCGAGGGCGATGACAAGAGCCAGGATCAGAAGGAGAACGTTGAGATAGCTCTCGGTGTAGGACTCCTGGATCTTGCCCGGTTCCTGATCGTCCTCGTCGAGCAGCCCCGGGGTGGATTTCAGGATCCTCAGCATCGCCAGCCGGCACACCATGCTCGCCAGGAGAACCGTGTAGTAGAACGCTGCCACGAACCGGTCACGGCCGTAGGCACCGATCATCTCCGTCGGCAGGGGGAGCACGACGACGGACAGCAGCCACCCCATGTTCCACACCATCAAGGGGCGGGTGACCCTCGCGACCGACGAGAAGGTCCGGTGGTGCTCCCGCCAGATGTTCGCGATGACCGCGAAGCTGAGCAGGAAGCTCCAGACCTGGTCGAGGTGGCCGGTGAACACCTCGCTGGCCCGCTCGTGGGCGGACACGGCCTCCGGGACGAGATCGATCAGCGGCAGGATCAGCAAGGTGATCGAGATCGCGGTCACCGCGTCGGTGAACAGCACCAGCCGTTCCCCCGAGGCACCCCCTTCGCCTTTGCCCGGCGCGGGGACCGGCGGCTGAGCCGGGCCGTGTCCTCCGGCACCGGTTTGGTCGACGGCGTCGCTGGCACTCATGCGTGTTGCACCTTTCTTCTGTCCGGTCCGTCGGGCCGGGGTCTGCCGACTGCGGCGGCTCCCACGACCAGGGCGGACCCCAATGTCTGGCTGTACAAGGGCTGTTGGGTAATGGACTGTTGGGTAAAGGGCTGTCGGGCAAAGGGCTGTTGGGCAAAACGGCTTCGAGTTCGAGCACGAAGCAGCCGCTGCCCACGGGGGCAGATCCGGCCACGGCAGCCCGCCGGAGGCGGCGGTCGAGGCCGATGACGCACTCGTCGCTCACCCGCCCCGGTGGCCGCCACGAGGCCGGCGCCGGCTCGCACCAAGCGCGGGTTCATCGGCGGTGGCCTCCTTCCCTTCTCTGAGCGCTGGCCGCGCGCCCCTCCATATACATCGGACATCGTCGAACTTCATACTTCGCTCCGCCGCAGGCGTGCCCCGACAGCCCGAGCGCCCCGATCTCGACTGTGCGCGACTCGACCGCCTCTTCTTCGCACTGGGTGGCCGCGCCCTCCGCACCCCGGGGCAGGCCAGGGCTCAGCGCTGCCCGGAGGCGCGCACCATCAGCGCTCCCGAGCGGGTGAGCAGAGCGGCAATCGCCATGAACACCAGCCCGTTGGCGACGATCGAGGGGATGTCCTGAGGCGGGGCGCCATGCCGGAAGAAGAAGCGGCCGAGCTCGTCCTCGAACCAGTAGGTGGCGCCGATGGAGAACACCGAGCGTGCGACGACCAGGCCGATCCACAGCGCCGCGTAGCTGCGGCCGGCCCGGGAGACGACCCCGCCCTCCGGCTCCCGGAAGACCTGGACCTGGCTGACCGCGATCAGCCCGAACAGCACGCCGGCCGCGAGGCCGCAGATCTCGATGGCCAGGCCGATCCCGCTGCCGAAGAAGGTGTGGACGAACACGGGGACGATGATCACCGCGACGATCAGCGGGCGGAGCAGGCGTCCGCGGCTCACCGCCTTGGTGCCGAGGTCGGCGTACAGGGTCGTGAGCAGCACGACGAGGTTGATGAGGAGAGCGCTCTGCAAAGTGGACATGGATTCCGCCGGTCGGTGAAGAGGGGATCTTGTCCACACAGCGTCGAATCTGTGCCCCGGTCCGGGCGTCGGCCGAGGAACCGAGGAGGGTGGAGCGCGGATGCCTCCACCCTTCTCCACCCTCCTCCACCTGCCGGCGGGCCCCGACCCGGCTGCGGGGCAGAGGTACATGCCAAGCTGAAACCATGGTCGTCACCACCGAAGGCAAGCCGTCGTCGGCGCACCCCGTGCCACCGCGGCCGGTTCTGCCCCGTCCTGATCTCTGGCAGCATGCGCTGCCCCGGGTGCTCGGGCTGGCTCTGGTGCTGATCGGCCTGCCGTTCGCGGACGGGCTTGTCTGGTCCGCCACCACCTGGGTGCTGGTGGTGCTGATGAGCGGCGCCTGGGCGCTGTGGAGCGCTGCCGGCTTCCGTACGGGATCTCCCGTGTCCGAGGCGCTGGCAGTGCCGGTCCTGGGCGTCGCGATGATCAGCGGGAACGTCCTGATCACCCTCGAACCCAAGGCCATGCTGGCCACGGCGATCGTCGGCATGGCGGCGGTGTCGTCCGGAGTGTTCCTGTCCACGCTGGTCAGCGCTGCCGTGCTGGCGGCCGGCATCCTGGCACTGGCGATCGGCGGGATCGTGGCCGGCCTCCCCGGGCAGGCCTGGGCGAGCGTCGCCGCCTGGATCGCCGCCCTGCTGGCTTGTCAGCTCGCCGGCGCGACCCGGCGCAACATCGGGACTCAGCACGCGCAGGCGGAGGAACTGCTGCTCCAGACCCGGCGTGTGCACGAGGAGGAGCAGCGGGCCGCGGCGTTGGCCGAGCGGACCCGGGTCGCCCGGGAGATCCACGACGTCCTGGCGCAGTCGCTGGGCGCCCTGGCGGTGCAGTTGGACGTGACCGACTCGCTGCTCACCGCGGATTCGCCGCGCACCGAAGAGGCGGTGGAGCGGGTCCGCAACGCCCGCCGGATCGCCGTCGACGGACTGACCGAGACCCGCCGCGCGATCGCGGCCCTGCGTGCGGACACCCCGCCCCTGCCGGAGGCCCTCACCGCGCTGGTCCACGACCACCGCACCGCCTCCGGCGCGCCCGCGACCTTCACACCGGTCGGCACCCCGCGCGCGCTCGAACCGGACGTCGGGCTAGCGTTGCTGAGAGTCGCCCAGGAGTCCCTGGCGAACGCCGCCAAGCACGCCCGTGGACAGGAGCTGACCGCCACTTTGGACTACGAAGAGGACCAGGTGAGGCTGACCGTGCTGTCCGGGCCTGTCAGCTCCGAGCCCACCGGCTCCGAGCCCGCCGGCTCCGGGCCTGTCAGCTCCGAGCCCGCCGGCTCCGGGCCTGTCAGCTCCGGACCCGCCAGCGCCGAGCCCGCCGACTCCGCCAGCGGCGAGGCCGGCCCACGGCCCCGAGTGGCGGGGATGGACGGCGGCTACGGGCTGGCCGGCATGCGTGAGCGGCTGCTGCTGGTAGGCGGCGACCTGGCGGTCGGCCCCACCCCGGAGGGGTGGCGCGTGCAGGCGGAGGTGCCCGCATGAGTACTCGGGTCGTGGTCGTCGACGATCAGCAGGTGGTCCGCGAGGGCCTGATGACCCTGCTGGACATGATGCCCGGCATCGACGTCGTCGCCGGGGGCGCGAACGGCGAGGAGGCCGTCGCCCAGGTCGCCGAAACGCATCCGGACGCGGTGCTGATGGACCTGAGCATGCCGGGGATGGGCGGCGTGGAGGCCACCCGCCGGATCGTGGCGGCGCACCCGGACGTGGCCGTCGTGGTGCTGACGACCATGGCGGACGATCAGCTGATTCTCGACGCCCTGCACGCCGGCGCCCGCGCCTACCTGACCAAGGACGCCGGCAAGGCCGAGATCGTCCGCGCGATCGAGGCCGCGCTCGCCCGGCACACCACCTTGGACCCGATCGCCCAGGAACGGCTGCTGGCCGCCGCCATGCGCGGCGCCGACCATCCGGCCGAGCGGCGGCGGGCCGAACCGCCGCAGGACCTGCTGACCCCGCGCGAGTCCGACGTACTGCGGCTGCTCGCCCAAGGGCTGTCGAACGGCGCGATCGGCCGGCGCCTGCTGGTCGGGGAGGCCACCGTAAAGACCCACATCAACCACCTGTTCGCCAAGCTCCAGGTCCGCACCCGTGCGGAGGCCGTCGCCTGGGCCCATGCCCACGGCTACGGCCCCAGTGCGGATGATGCGGACGGCGTACGCTCCGGCCGGCCCGCCGGGTGAGCGGCCCGCCGAGCACGTAGCTGAGCACGGCCGCCCGGCACGACGGAATTCTCCGTGATCCCACCTCACCGGGTCACCCGTCAGGCCGTCCGACCAGCCGCTCAGCACGGCTGACGCCCCATCAGGACGAGCGTCGTACGAGCGTCAGGACACCTCGGAGAGCGTCATTCCAGCGTCAAGATATCGCCCACAACGCCCACTCCGCGCATAACACCCATAACGCGCAACCCGCGAACCCGCAGGTCAGGCGCCCTTCGCCACCGGCTTCAACATAGCCGCGCACTCCACATGGTCCGTCGCAGAGATCCACCGCCCGATCGGACTCCTCCCCCACCCCCGACACCTCACTCCGGCCCACCGCCCACACTGGCCACGGTGGGGACGCCTCAGTCAGAGACCCGCGCCGCCCGCCACAGTCGCTACAGACGCCGAGGCCACACCCCGCAACTGTGATCGCAGTACCAGTCGGCTGCGTGCGGGACTGCCCCGCGCGGTACGCGCGCTCCCGCCTCGATGGCCGGCGACGGCGCACTCGACTTCTGGAACGCGCTGAACGACCGGCCGGGGCAGGCCGCGGTCCTACCCGCGCGCCGCGTACCGCTTCAGCCGTTCCTCCTCGCTGGTGAGGCAGCAGCTCGCGCAGCGCACGGCTTCGGCGCTCGTGTAGTACAGGCAGCAGGTGCGGCGCAGGTACACGAGCCGGGTCGCGCCGTTGCTCGCGCGCCGCACCCGGGCGACGCGGCCGAGCGCGGCCAGGCCGCCCGGCGCGTCCTCGGCGAACAGGTTCCAGCGTCGCTCCAGCAGGTCCGGGTCCGCGTCCGACGCGCACAGGGCGGTCGCGCAGCCGTGGGCGATGCCGCCCCTGAGCTGGCGCAGGCCCGCACGGGTGCGCCGGTGCAGGGCGTCGGCGAAGGGCAGCAGGTGCCGATCGAGGACCGTGTCGTGCAACTGGCGGACGGTGGAGCCCTCTTGAGGGAGGGTGCGGGGTCGCCGTGCGCGTACGCCCGTGATGCCGTGGCCGTCCGCGGTGACGAGGACATTGGGGGCGGACAGGTCGAGAACCTCGTCGTGCAGGGCCCAGTGCAGCAGGGCCGCCGCCGTGACGTGGCCCGCGTAGACGGCCATGACGGTGAGGGCGGCGGCGTGTGCGGTGCGGTGGCCGGCGGCCTCGTGTTCGTAGGCGAGGAGACGGCCCAGTTCGGGGCTCGTGGGGTTCAGGAGGCGGTCGGCGGCGAGCCAGTTCGCCGCCTGCGCGGCGGGCGGCAGGCCCGCTTCGATGTGCCAGCGCGATCTCCGGTGGGCTCCGCTGCTCAACTCGGCTCCTCCGGCGGGATGTAGACGATGTGCGGGGCGCCGGTCGTCGGATGGGCGCCGATGTGGGCGCGTACGCCGTAGACCCTCTCCAGGAGGTCTTCGGTGAGGACGTCGGCGGGCCGCCCGGAGGCGACGACGCTTCCCGCGTCCAGGACGTGGAGGCGGTCGCAGTAAGAGGCGGCGAGGTTGAGGTCGTGCAGGACGACCAGCTTGGTGGCGGGCAGGTTGCGCAGCAGGGCGAGGAGTTCCAGCTGGTGGCGGATGTCGAGGTGGTTGGTGGGCTCGTCCAGGGCGAGGAGGCCGGGTTCCTGCACCAACGCCCGTGCCACGAGGGTGCGTTGCCGTTCGCCGCCGGAGAGCTGTTCGTAGGGGCGGTGGGCGAGGTCGGCGGAGCCGACGCGGGTGAGGGCGTCGGTGACGCGGCGGGCGTCGTCCTTGGTGTCCTGTTCCCAGAACCGTTTGTGCGGGCTGCGGCCCATGGCGACGACCTCGGCGACGGTGAGGCCGAAGGCGCCGGGCGCGTCCTGCGGGACGACGGCGATCCGGCGGGCGCGCTCCTTGACGGTGAGGGCGGCGGAGTCGGCGCCGTCGACGCGGACGGCGCCGGCGGTGGGGCGCAGGGTGCCGTAGACGCAGCGCAGGAGGGTGGTCTTGCCGCTGCCGTTGGGGCCGACCAGGCCGACCGTCTCGCCGGGCGCGGCGTCGAGGTCGATGTCGCGGATGAGCGTGGTGCCGTCGGGGGCGGCGTAGCCGAGGCCGGTGACCGTGAGGGCGGCCGGTGGCGGCTGGGTCATGCCGTGACTCCTTCCGCCCGGGTGCGGCGGCGCAGCAGCCACAGGAAGTAGGGGCCTCCGGTGAGTGCGGTGACGACGCCGACGGGGATCTCCTGTGGTGCGGCGACGGTGCGGGCCCCCAGGTCGGCCAGGAGCAGGAACACGGCGCCGCCGAGCGCGGCGACGGGCAGCAGCCTGCGGTGTCCCGCGCCGGTGATCATGCGGGCGGCGTGGGGCACCATCAGGCCGACGAAGCCGATCGCGCCGCTGAACGCGACGAGGACGCCGATGACGAGCGAGGTGAGGACGAAGACGGCGGCCCGGAAGCGGTTGGTGTCCAGGCCGAGAACCTGGGCTCCCTCCTCGCCCGCGAGCAGCAGGTCGAGCGGACGGGCGAGCGCGACGAGCAGCACCGTGCCGAGAGTCAACACGACGGCAGGCAGAGGGAGTTGACTCCAACGGGCCGCGCCGAGACCGCCGAGCGTCCAGAACATGATGGCCCGCGCGTGCTCGGCCTGCGCCGAGACGACAAGGACGAGACTGGTGAACGCGGCCAGGATGTACTGCACGGCGACCCCGGCGAGCACGAGTCGCCCGGACGTCATGGTGCCGCCGCGCCGCGCGAGCGCGTACACGACGACGAGGGCGCCCATGGAGCCGATGAACGCGGCCACCGGCAGCGCGACGGTGCTCGCGGTGCCCGCTCCGACCCCGAGCACGATGACGAGGACCGCGCCGGAGGAGGCGCCCGACGAGGCGCCGAGCAGGTACGGGTCGGCGAGCGGGTTGCGGACCACGGCCTGTAGCACGGTTCCGGCGACGGCGAGCCCCGCGCCGACCACGACGGCGAGGATGACGCGCGGCATCCGCACGTCCCACACGATGGACGCGAACGCGCCGCCGCGCTCACCGGAGACCAGGATGCGCAGCACCTCCCCCGGCGGGATCCCCACGGCCCCGATGGCGAGTCCGGCGACAGCCGCCGCGCCCACCGCCAGGACGAGCACGGCGACGAGCAGGGGAAAGCACCGGGTGCGGACGCCGCTCACTTCGCGTCGGGGTGCAGTTGCGCGGCGAGGCCGTCGACGGCGTCGGCGGCGCGTATCCCGAGCACGGCCGAGGACAGCGGCAGCACCGCGAACCGCTTGTTCTTGATCGCCGGGACGTTCTTGAGCGCCGGGTCGTCCAGCAGCCGCTGCTTCTTCGCGGCGACGCTGGTGCCGCCGTAGTCGTAGATCACGACGACGTCGGGCTTGCGGGCGATGACGCGTTCCCAGGAGACGTCGGCGAAGGACTTGCCGACGTCCGCGAAGACGTTGCGGCCGCCCGCGCGGCGGATGATGTCGTTGCCGAGCCCCTGGCCGCCCGCGGTGAACGCGCTGGAGTCGCCGGAGTCGTACACGAACACGGAGACCGGCTCGATGCCCGTGAGGCGTGCGGCGACGGAGTCGAGGCCCTTCTGTTCCCGCGCGATGAGCTTCTTGCCGCGCTCGGGGACGTTGAAGATCCGCGACACCTGCGTGACCTCGGTCTTGAGGTCGTCGACGCCGATCGGCCCCTTGGCGCAGCTCTCGATGTTCAGGCGGGTGTTGATCCCGGACTTCTGAAATCCGGTACGGTCGCGGCCCTCGCCCTTGTCGAAGGCGCTGGCGTAGCCGCCGTACACGAAATCGGGATTCGCGCCGAGCAGGGTCTCCTTCGACGGGTACTTCTCGGCGAGCACCTTCACCGAGTCGTAAGCCTTCCGGTATTCGGGACTGATCTTGTCGTCGAGATAGGCGGTGCCCGCCATGCGGTCCTTCAGCCCCAGGGCGAGCAGGATCTCGGTGGCGTGCTGATTGAGCGCGACGGCCCGCTTCGGCGCCTGCGTGAACGTGGTCTTCACTCCGCAGTTGGTGACCGTGTACGGGAAACCGGCGGCCGCACCGCCCGCCTTGTCGTCGCTCTTGTCCGCGCCGGATGAGCCGGACGTGCCGCACGCGGCGAGCGGGAGCAGCAGCAGAGACGTCAGAAGCGTGCGCGAGACCGCGCCGGTGCGGAGCATGTACATGCCTTTCCGAGGGATCCTCGTCCCCGGTCGGTACGGAAAGGCGGCCAGACAGTATCTGGCTGCCGGCCGCGCCCACGAGAGGTCGACCGGTCACAGTGGCGGGACCGCGCCGGATTCGCACCGGCTTCCTGGCCCTGACCGCCTTGATTGAGTGAGCACAGTGTGCCAGACGGCTGATCGGGGCCCGCGGCTGAGCCCGCCAGGCGGCCCCGCCCCGGGAGCGCCCTCTGCGCGTCCGCAGAAACCACTGGATACGGCACGAAGGCGCTGAAGTTCCGGTCGACCCAGCCGAGGGGTGGTGCGGCGCGCTGCGGGCGGTCCGCTCCGTACGGGCCGAAGCCCGGCCGGCATGGTGATCACCGGCGCCGTTCCATCCGCACACGCCGAGGACCCGGCATCGGCCCGGACACCGGCCGTCGAGCAGCACGGTGAGATCCGATAGGGAGCCGATGATCCACCGACCCCCTCGGCGAATCACCACGAAAGACCGAGGTCAAGGACCGAATCCCTTTGGTCCGCCGCACGGAGAGTTGTCCGGGTATCACCTTTCAGCCAATCCGCTAACCGAAAGTAGCCATCCATGCACTTACCGTGGGGTGCTGATTAAGATCTCGCAGTGGATGCCCTGGCCCTTTCCGGGCCCGCGCCTGGGTGGTGCCTGGGTGGGCCTTCCCACCTTTTCCGCCGATTCGAGGGCTGGAGCGCTGTGACAGCACGTGTGGAAGATATCCGTAAGCTCCTCGATCAGACGGGCCCGGGAGGTGCTGTCGAAATTCCGGGGTCCGTCCTCGGCGACCACGGTGCCGCGGCGCTGGTTCTGCGAGGGGGCCTCTTACGGGTCGAGGGCGCTATATGCGACCCGGGTGAATTCGCGGTCACGGGGCGGGCCATGACCACCGCGTCACCCGCCCCGGTCCCGGTGCGGGTCTCTTTCACCGATGACGGCGAACGGGTGACCGGGACGTTGGCCGCCGCCGACCTGGGCGAGGGCCGCGGGCTGGTGCTGGTCGACGGTGCCCCGGCCGGGGCGCCGCTGCCGGCCGGGGCCTGGGCGGTGGCGGACGGCCGTGCCCTGCGGCTGACCCGGCGGGCTCCCGTGCCGACGGCCGACTCCGGACGCCTGGACGGCCTGGGCCGTGCCCTGCCCGCGGTGCGACGGCGTACCGGCGGTGAACGCGAGGCTGATCGTGGCCCGCAGGCCCTGGTCACCGACAACGGCGTCTTCATCCCCCGCCCCGGGCCTCGGCGACGCAAGGGCGTGCGGATCCTGGAGGCCCCGTCGGTACGCGGTTGGTCGCCGATCGGTACGCCGGGCGGTGAGAACGGCCTGAGCGTGGACTACGCGAACCCGCCGCTGCGGATCGCGGGCGCGCTGACCGCGCTGCCGGCCTCACCGCCCTACAAGGCGGTGGTCGGCGGGGTACTGCTGGTGGACACCGGGGCGTTCAACGGTTCCGCGATGGGCGCCTACGTCATCCCCGACAACGGCGGCGAGCCGTCGCTGTTCGCCTACGGCTCGCTGGGCAGCGCCACCGGGTTCGGTCCGCCGATGTTCCAAGTACGCGGAATCTCGGCGGGGTTCGGCTGGAACAGCCGGGTGCGGGTGCCGGCGGCCGACGCGCTGAGCGGTTTCCCGTTCCTGATGGCGCTCGACGACCCGGGAGCGATCGGGGCCGACGACGAGGTCGATCCGCTGAAGGTGCTGGGGGAGCTGATCAGTGGCCCCGCCCCCTGGGTGCGCCCGCAAGAGGGTGACCTGTGGTTCGCCGCGGGTCTGGCCTTCGACTGCTTCGAGACTTTCCGGGGCCATGCGATGGCGCTGGTCCAGACCGGCTCGGACCTGACGATCAGTCTGCTGGGGGTCGGCGGCGCGCAGTTGCCCACCAAGAGCACCTCGAAGATCGCCCGGGTGGAGATCGGCATCGAGGCGACGCTGCGCCCGGCGGCCGGGGAGCTGAGCATCGGCGCCGCGTTCACCGACAAGACGTTCCTCATCGATCCGAACTGCAAGCTGCGCGGCGGCATCGGTCTGAAGTTCTGGTTCGGCGAGCACGCCAAGGCCGGCGACTTCGCGGTGATACTCGGCGCGATCCCGGCCGGACGGCAGTTGCCCGCCCGCTACCCCAAGCAGCAGGCCGCGGGCCTCACCTGGAGTGTCGGCTCGACCGTCAACATCGCCGGCAGCGCGTACGCCGCGTTCACGCCCCAGTCCTTGATGGCCGGCGGCGCGCTGGACGTCACCTTCCACTCCGGGATGCTGCGCGCCTGGCTGACCGCCCGCATCGACGCCCTGCTGGAGTGGAACCCCTTCTACTTCGACGTCGGCGTCGGGGTGCGGGTCGGGGTCTCAGCGACGGTCAAGGTGTGGTTCGTCAACGTCAAGGTCTCGGTCGAGGTCGGCGTCAGCGTGCGGGTGTGGGGCCCCGCCGTGGGCGGTGAGGCCACCGTCCACCTGTGGTTCATCTCCTTCACCATCGGCTTCGGGGCCGAGCGCCGCAGCGAGGCGCCCGCGCTGGACTGGGGCGGCTTCCAGGGCATGCTGCCGCCGCCCGAGAACATGGTCCGCACCACGCCGGTCGCCGGGTACGCGGGCGAGGGCGCCCCCGCCACTCGCGGCGCGGTCAAGCCGTGGCTGGTCAGCAACGGCGGGTTCACGTTCACCGCGGACACCCAGGCGCCGGTCAGCAAGGTGTATCTGGACCAGCACAGCACCGCCCCGGTCATCGAGGAGGACGCGGTGGACATCCTGCCGATGCGCGTCCGGGGCAAGGACAGCGAACTGCGCGCCTGGCTCACCTACAACGGCAGCGAGGACAGCCTGGCGGACTGGACCGCCACCGCGATGCGCGGCAACGTTCCCAACGGCCTGTGGGGTACCCAGGCCGACGCGCCTGGTGAGGGGCTCATCCCCGACCGGATTATCGGCGTACGGCTGATCTCGCCCATGGTGGACCACGGCACCTCCACCGGGTTCATCAGCGAGAAGGGCATCTCCTTCGACCCGATCGCCCCCGACGGCAACCAGCCACTCTCCGCCGGCGAGGACGCCACAGGCCCCGTACCGCTGCGGCCGGGCGGCGTCATCGCGGCGATCCAGGACGGCATCGACACCGCCGCCACCCGCGGCAACCGCACCGCTCTCGCCGAGGCCCTCACGAGCCTCGGCGCGGACCTCGACGCCCTCGACGCGGACCTGAGCGGCTACGCCCGCGCGGCGGGCACCGCCTTCACCAACGCGCCGATGCTGGTCCCGGCCGGCTGACCCGCCCCGCCGGCCTGCCGCCACCGCGGGCCGACGCCTGCCGCACCACCGCGCCCGGGCACCGGACTGCCGCGCCGTGCCCCGCCCGAGCCGCCCCCGCTGCCCCGCCGCCCCCGCTGCCGTGTCCTGCTGAGAGGCATGTCCTGTGACCACCGCACCTGAATCCGGCCCCCGCCCGCGCACCAGCGCGCCCGGGGCCCAGCACCGCACCCGGTTCTTCGACCACCGGATTCCCTCCCTGCACGCCGGCCGCTACCAGATCGACAACCGGCAGGTCCTCAAGGACCTCGACGGCGACGACCGCGTCATCGAGGCGGCCCCACAGCCCTTCGACGTCATCCAGCCGCGCTTCAGCATCGACCCGGTCGGCATCAACGCCCGCTTCCCGGTACCGGATGCCGTCGGCGCCTACAGCCAGACCCTCGCGCACATCAACCTCGACGCCCCCGGCCTGCCGTGGAACCGGCTCCTGGCCCCGGCACAGCCGGGCGAGGTCCCGTGGATGGCGCTGCTGCTGTTCCGGGAGGACGAGCTGCCCGAGGATCCTGATGCCGTCGGCCTCGTCACGGCCGGCACCGTACGCCGGTTCCTGAACGGCGAGTTCGGCCCCGGCACGGCGCCCGACCTCGACCCGGCGAGCCTGCGACCGGATGAGTACGACGAGCAGTGCGCCACGGTCCTGGTCCCGGGGCCCCTGTTCGACGCGGTCAAGCCGCTGCCCGTGGAGATGGGCTACCTCGCGCACCTGCGGGAGGGCGGGCGCCCTGACGCTACCTTGGCGGGCGATGACCCCGCCCCGGACGAGGGCGAACTCAACGCCGTCCTGGTCGCCAACCGCTTCCCCGCCGCCACAGGCGGGCGGCACGTCGCCCACCTGGTCTCCCTCGAAGGCTTCGACCAGTACCTGAACACGGCCGCCCCCGCCGAGGGCCTGCGCCTGGCCTCCCTCACCTGCTGGTCCTTCACCACCGAGCCGGACTCCGGCATCGGCTTCGGCGACGTGTGCCAGCACCTGGCCACTGCCGACGGCACCACCCCCCCGCCCCGAGGACGAGCTGCGCCTTCGCGTACCCACCCCGGCGCCGGCCGACCCGACCGGCCCGCAGGCCGAGGCCCTCGGCCGGATGCGGAGCGGCGCGGTCGCCCTGCCGCAGCGCCTGGAGACCGGCGAGCGCACCCTCGCCTTCTACCGCGGCCCCCTCACCGCCCAGCCCGCCCAAGGTCTGCCCGCTCCCGAGGCCACCCGGCTGGACTCACCCGGCGAAGCGCTGATCTACCTGCAGCAGCACGGCGTCTTCGACACCGCCTACGCGGCGGCGTTCACCGCCGGACGCACCCTGGCCCTCGCGGACGCCGACTTCCGCACCGCGCTCCTGGAGTTCCGCTCCGCCGCCCGTACGGCCGCCCGCCGCCTGGCCTCCCACCCCGAACTCGCCGCCCGTACCGCGACAGCGCTGACAGCCCGCCACCTCACCGCACCGCTCGCCTTCGAAGCGTTCGACCGGATCCTCCTGGACGGCGACGGCACCCGCCTGACACGGGCCGTCGACCAGGCCGGCCCGCAGCTGCGCGACGGCCGTCGCCGGACGACCGCCGCCCGCACCCGCCGCACCGCGGGCGACGCGCGCGCCGTACTCCGCGAACCGGGCGTGGCCCACCTCCTCACCCAGGCCGCCCCCGACGAGTTCGACAAGGTCACCGACTGGCTCGACGCGCTGCGCCGCCTGCAGCCGCTGAGCCTGCCGCACCTGGTGCCCGACAGCCGCGCACTGCCGGCCGAGAGCATCCGCTTCGCCTACGTCGACAGCGCCTGGGTGCGAGCGGCGGTGGACGGGGCGCTCAGCATCGGTGTCGGCCACGCCCTGGACGCCGACCTCAACGCCCTGGCCGCCGAAGGCGGCCCGGTCCCGCGGTGCGCGGTGCTGATCAACTCCAGCCTGGTCCCGAACTGGCCCCACACGGTGATGACCGCCTACGCGGGGCAGCGCGTCGTGGAGCCGCTGCGCTCGGCCGTCTTCGGCACCGAGATTCAGCTGGTGCTCTACCCCGAAGTGATCGAGCGCTTCGAGCTGGCGGAGCCGCCGCGCGGTCTGTGCTTCGGCATCGGCGACCTCGGCACCGTCGAGCTGCGCGAGATCAGCGGGGACCGGGTCGGCCACCCCAAGGGCGAATTCCCGCAGCCCGCCGGATTCGCCCGCTTCCTGCGCCCCGGCGGTCACGACGTACTCAACGTCCACGGCACCGGCGACGCCCTGGTACCCGCCCTGTCCCGGGCCCATGGGGTCCAGCAGATCTCCTCCGCCCAGTTCGCCCTGCAGATGATCAATGCCCCGCAGGCGCAGACCTTCTCGCGGCCCTGAGCCCCACCCTCCCTGAACGAAAGGACCCCGGGCCATGTCCGTGGACAACACCCTCATCGTGCCGGTCGAGGTGGCCGCTCTGGCCGTCAACCGGCAGACCCGCGACACCGGCAGCCACCACGTCATCCACCGCTGGATCACCAACTTCAAGAACATCGGTACGGGCATCGCCCCCGAGCCGGAGCCCTTCTCCGGCTCCGAGGACTGGACCGGCCGCGAGGACCGCCTCGGCGTCTACCTCCAGTGGGAACTGCCCGCCGCCCTCACCCGCGGCCGCCACGACGAGGAGGAAGGCGTCGGCGACTTCCCTCTGGTGCCCAACCGCTGGCTCGTCGTGCGCCACACAGACAGCACCCGCAAGGTGAAAGCCTGGATCGTCGAGAGCGACTACCTCGACGCGATGGACGGCAGCGTCTCCTTCCAGGACCCCGACAGCGCCGAACCGTCGGCCACCCTGATCGGCAAGTGCCACGAACTCACCGGCGCCTGGAGCGAACCCGCCGACCGGCACACACCGTTCCTCACCGCGATCGGCCCCGGCCTGCTGGCCTTCTCCGCTTTCCAGCCCTACAACAGCAACGTGTTCTCCCTGCACGACACGCTCCAGGGCGTGGCCGGCCAGGAACGGCTGAGCTACTTCGTCGCCGGCTGGAACGCCGATCCGGCCAGCGACATCCTCGCCGGCACCGACAGCCTCCCTGCCCTCCTGGAACGCCTGGAGTGGACACAGCCGGTCGGATCCGGCAGCGCCATCCGCACCTCCGTCTACAGCGGGACCGTCCTCGGCCTGGACTGGAACCTGACCGGCCCGGTCCCCGACTCCGACTGCCCCAAGCCGGCCGACGTCACCCCCGTCGTGTCCAACAGCACCACCGAGGCCGTCGCCCACCTCAGCGCGCAGGCGGACGGCGAGGGAGCCCTCTCCACCGACGAGGCGGAACTGTTCCGGGCCTTCCTCCTCGGCGGCGTCGACGCCCTGGAGGAACGCGACCGCCCCGAAGCCGACATCCTCACCGACCGCCGCGCCCACGACACCGCCTTCGGGCCCGTGCCCGGCGGCTACCGCTGGTTCATCGGCGAACGCGGCGAGGAGATCGCCCGAACGCCCACCCGGCAGGCCGGCCAGGCGGCAGAGGCCGAGACCCTCGCCGACCTCAACCGCCGCCAGGCCGAACACGACACCACCGAAGCCGACCTGGACGCCGCCCGCGAACACCTCTACCACCTGTGGTGGCTCAGCCGCCTGGAACGCCAGTCCGAGGACTTCGCCGACCGCGCCGACGCCGAACTCGACCCCACCAATCCCGACGGGGCGGCCGGGCGCGTCGTGGCCCTCGCCCACCGCCTGACCGAACAACGCGCCACCCTGCCCTGGGGAAAGACCGAAACGGACCTGGCAGCCAGCATCGACACCCTGCACCCCGCCTTCGGCACCCGCGCCCACCGCCGCCTGATCCGCGTGCCCACGGCAGACTTCGAGTACTGCGCCGACCCGGTCCTCACCCTCCAGGGCGCCAACCTCAACGCCCCCCTCACCCGCGCCACCGCCCTGCCCTGCCGCACTCCCGAACGCCTGGTCACCCGCGCCTCGGGCGTCACCACCACCGACGTGGCCGCCGTCGCGGGCCAGCTCAACCTCCGGAACCAGCCGGCCTGCTTCCCGGCCCTGCTCACCGAGTTCCTCATCCTCGACCGCGCCCTGCGCGCAGGTCAGATCCGCGACGTCACCGGCACCCTGCCCGAGTACGGCACCGCCCCCTGGCGCATGCCCTGGCAGCCGCTCTACCTTCTGTGGAAAGCCGAATACTTTCCCCTGCCATTCCGCGACGGGGACGCACCGCACTGGGACTTCGTCGACCGCTCCCGCTACCAGTGGAACGGCACCGGAGAACCAGGCACCCCCCTGATCATCTCCGGCCGCCAGATCCTCGCCCCCACCGCCGGACACATCATCGACGGCACCCTCCAAAGCTACGCCCGCCTGCGCGACCACCTGCCGGCCGACACCCTGCGACAGGTCCGCACCCAGGCCCGCGAGACCGACATGCTCTCCCAGAGCCTCGACGGCTTCGGCGCCGCCATCGCCCAGCGCCAGGCCCAGGCCGGCCTCCGGCCCAGCGGCACCACCGCTGATCTCATCGGCAACGGCGACTACTCCCCGCCCGACCCCGGCGACCTGCCCGTCGGCTGGGACCCCTGGCCCGACTCCACGTTCCAGGAACTGCGCGCCGGCCAGCTCGCCTTCCTCGACCTCGCTGTCGTCGACCGCTTCGGACGCTCCGTCAACCTCATCAACAACCCCAGCCACTTCCGGCCCGAGATGCCCGACACAATGCGACCGGCCCACCCCGTCAGCGACTACGACACCAGGCGCCTGGCGGAACTGGGCCCCCGCCTGCTCCAGCCGGCCCGCCTGCGCTTCGATTTCCTGGCCGCCGCCACCGACGACGAGACGGACCTGACCCCCGGGGCCAACCCCGTCTGCGCCTGGCTGCTCCACAACCGCCTCGACCGATCCCTCGTCGTCTACGCGCCCGACGGCGCGGCCCTGGGCGAACTGCGCGTCACCCTCAACCGCGGTGGGCAGCGCGAAGTGACCTGGTCCCCCCTGCCCGGCTCGCACCTGACCGACTTCGACCAGCTACGGGCAGCCTCCCCGCACGCGTACCACCTGCTCAACACCGTCAAGACCCGTGGCCCCAGCACCTTCGACGCCCTGCGCGCCACCGTGGACCGCGCCCTGCAGACCATCGACCCCGAAGGCCCCGCCGACCCCGGCCTCGGCTTCCTCCTCGGCCGGCCCCTCGCCCTGGTCCGCACCCGCCTCACCATGGACCTGCGCGGCCCCCTGCGCACCGACACCAGCTGGCAGCACCTCTTCGAACCGCCCGCCCCGCAACTGCCGCACTACCCCTGGACAATCCGCCTGGGCGAGGCGCAGCAGAGCGACGACGGCCTCATCGGCTACGTCCTGAACGACGACTACAAGCACTTCGAAACCGTCATCGACCCCGACACCGGCAGCGGCGACTTCCTCCGGCCGATCGGCGACAAGCCGCGCCTGCGACTGGACTTCGGGAGCAACACCACCGCGGTCGCCACAGTCCTGCTGGACCCGCGCGCCGCCGTCCACGCGACCACCGACATCCTCACCACCAAACGGGTCTTCGTCCCCCAGGAGTTCACCGACCAGGCCATCGCCCGGATGACGGTGAACTTCCGCACCGGACCGCTCCTCGCCGCCACCACCCCCCTGCGCGGCCCCCAGGACGAGGCCGAGGAAACCGTCCTCATGCTGACCCCGGCCGGCGCCGTCGGCACCTGGACATGGAGCGAGAACCGGGCAGGCGCCTGGGAGAAACTGCCGATCCTCAGCCAGGACCAGTACGACCTGCCGCTCGCCCGGCCCGAAATCCGCTCGGGCTTCCTCACCCTCGACGACGCCGCCGCACACAGCCGAACCGACCACTGAGAACGCCACCACCCCCGCCGCGCCCCCGCACTCACCGGGCGACGCGGCACCCCAGCCAAAGGAGCACCCCCTCATGGCCCTGGTCTCCGAGACCCGCGGTGCGGGCACCGTCGCCAATGACCCGCTGGTGTCGTACACCATCCAGACCACGCCCGACCCGCTCAAGGCTTCCCCCGAGAACCCCGACGCACCCGAGGAGATCGGGGAACTGCTCATCGTCGCCTCACGGCGCGACCGCACCCCGGCGGACGTGAAGTGGATCAAGGTTCAGGTTCTCGCGGGGGCGATGTCACCGGACCTCGCCACGGACCTGGCCAAGATCACCGCGAAGATCAGCCTCAGCGGCTGGACCGTGGCACTGAACTCCTCGACCAAAGAATTCGTGTTCACCCCCACAGCGGAGTTCGCGACAATCGGCCCCGACACCGGGTTCACCATTCAGCTGGCCCAGATCCCGATCAACCGCAAGGTCGGGACCTCGCCCATCAAGGTGACGGAGAATTCCCGCGCCGGCTCCGCCGCGTTCCTGAGCAGAGACACCGCCTTCGACGTCGGGAAATTCCCGGCCGACTTCTACCTGCGGAACTTCATCTGCGAGCCCCTCGTCATCGACAACGGCGGCGAGGTCAAGCTCACCTGGGAACGCTCCGCGAATGCCGCCTACGAACTGCTCTACGGCGACGTCCACATCCCCGACGTCACCAACGACACCACCCGGCCCATCACCAACATCAAATCCGACACCACGTTCTACCTCCGAGGCACCGCCGGCGACCCCTCGAACCCCGTCATCCGAATCCTGTCCACACAGGTCACCGTACGCAGGCCGGACCTCGACACCGGCAACCTCACCGTCAACGGCGCCACCGCGCTCAACGGCCCCGTCACGATGATGCAGGAAACGCAGTGGTATACGGCGGAAGCCGGAAAGGCCAACAGGTGGGAAGCTGTCGGAGACGGGTATGTGGAGGTTCTATTTCCTTTTTACGATAATTACTCGGCGACGATTACGATCCACAGGCCGAAGGACGACTTCGGATGGAATTCGAGAAACACGATCAAGGAATTCCATGAAACCTTCAGGGGCATGGTGAGGGACGGCAGCAGGATTTCCGTCGAGACGGATGCCATAAAGAATTACTGCCAGGTGAGTTGGGTGCCCTTTGGGGCAGGGTCGCTCAAGCCGCTCCCTTAACCTCGATCTTTCGCGGTGATCCGCCGATGGAGTCGGTGGATCATTTCGCGTCCTGTGGCTGAGGGCGGGCAGCCCGGTGGCCCGAGTGTCGGTTCGGGTGGTCGCCGGGTTCCGCTGTTCCGGGTCGGGTGGTGCCCTGCGCGAAGAAATACCGCGACATCATCAAGACGGTGCGCAGGCCGCCGCAGGCCAAGGACTTCATCGTCCTGCCGCGCCGCTGGGCGGTGGAACGAGGCTGGCCGTGGACCATGCGGGCCTGCCGGCGCTGCCACGACCACGAACAGCTCCCCGAGGTGAGCGAAGCTCTCATCACCTGGGCCGCCACCGCTGGGCCGTAGAGCGGACCGTGGCGTGGCTCGCTGACAGTCTGGTTGGCTGCCTGCCGCCCGCACCGCCGCTACGAACGCAAGGCAGGCGGCAACGCCAACGACAGCACCCGCTTCGAGGTGGTCATGAGCGCCCTTCGCGTTCCCGGCACCGGCCCCGGCCGGCCACGTGATCGTCGGCAAGGGTTGCGGTTCCCGCGAGATCCGCGTCTGCCTGCTTCGACCGGCTCAAGCAGTGGCGGGACCTGGCCACCCGCTGTGACAAGACCCGCGAGCCCTACCAGGCCACCGTCACCATCGCCTCGATCCTGCTCTGGCTCTGACCTTGAAAACGATCTCCAGGAGGAAGTGGCCGCCGTCGAGCAGGACGGTCTCCGCGTGCGGGGTGCCGGGTCGTGCCCCCAGTCGTTGAGGTCGGTCAGGGTCGGGACGATGGGCCGGCTGCTCGAACCTTGTGTCCCTCTGTCGGCGTTGGAGTGAGTGCCGAGGTGGGGGCCTCGATGGGGTTGGGCGGTGTTTTTGCGCCGTAGATCCAGCTCTTGATGTAGGCGGTGAAGTCTCGTCCGGAGACTTCGTTGGCGACGTTGATGTAGTCCTGGGTCGAGGCGGTCTTGTGGCGGAAACGCTCGAAGAAGGTCTTCTCGATCTTCTGGAACGTCGCGTCGCCGACTTGGCGGTTGAGACCGTAGAGCATGAGGAGGCCAGGCGCGTTGGTGGAGCCGAGGACGTCACCGGGGTCCTTGAGCCGGGCGGGCGGCCCGGTCTCCGAGCGGTTCTCCTGGTCGAACTCGTAAGCGCGTTCCAGGCTTTCCTTCAGGCGATCCCCGAGCTTCCACCGATGATGACGACGTCGCGGGCCCGGCCGACGAGATGTCCGTCGATGTCGAGGCTGGTGAACGTGCTGGTCGCCGAGGCGTTCGCACAGCAGCGCGGCGTTGCAGCCGGTGCCGGGGCCAGTGCCGGTGCCGATCTCCAGCACGGTGTCGCCGTCGGCCGGGCGCAGGGCGGCGAGCATCCGGGCCATGAGCCCGCGGGCGGTCGAGGAACTGGAGTGCTGCCCGTAGCCGCTGCCGGCGGCGAGCAACTCCTCGCGCACCGCCCGCTGGTGCGACTGAAACTCGTCGGCCCTCCGGCGCTGGACGGCTCGCGCATCCGCAGGCCACGACCACCCCACGTCCCGCCCCGACTTGGTGACCGTGTGCCGTTAGGGCCTGTCCGGCGAGGGGATGCCTTCACGCCTCGGAGCGGCGGAGCTTACGGTTTGTGGGTTACCCAGAGCAGTTCCGCCGGCCAGCGGTGCGCCCAGTCGGGCGGGTCGGTTTCGTTGTAGCCGTTGGGTGTTCCGAGTTCGGGCCGCGGCTCGATGAGGTCGTCGATGATGAGACCCGCGCCGCGCAGGACCTTGACCCAGTCCCCGTAGGTGAGCTGATAGCTGGTTGCGCCGTCGTCTTCGGCGATGGTGTCCAGCCCGAAGTAGTCCTGCCGCAGCGTCGTGGTCACGCGGTCGGCGGCTTCGTCGTAGCAGGCTTCGAACCATGGGCTGGCGACGTTGAACACCAGGCGCCCGCCTCGGCCCAGGACGCGTGCGGCCTCCGGGACGGCCAGGCGCGGGGGCGCCCAGCTGAGCCCGCCGAAGTCGCAGAACACCAGGTCGAAGCTGTTGTCGGCGAAGGGGAGTTGTTCGGCGGCACCTTGCACCAGCGGGTAGCGGGCCACTCCCATTGCGCGGGCAGCTGCAGCGAGTTGAGCTTCGGACAGGTCGAGCCCGACAACGGCGGCGCCCTCGGCGGCGAGCGCCCTGGACCACTGCCCGGCGCCGCAACCCAGTTCGAGGACGCGCTTGCCGGTGACGTCGCCCAGGGCGTGCAGGTGCGCGTCGGGGATGGAGTACATGCCCCACAGCCGGGGTGTGGCGCCGATTCGCGGGTCGTGCTCGTGCTGGTAGGCGCTGCTGATCTGGTTCCAGAGCCGCCGGTTGGCGGGGATGCTGTCCACGTGCCGACTCCAGCACTGCCTGCCTGGGCGGTCAACACGATTAGGCACTGGCCGGCCCTCGCCCCGGTCGGGCCCTGGCCCGGCCCATGATCTGCCGGACGAGCCCTACCGGTAGCGGCGGGCGGGCAGGCACCAGCCACGCCGTCGCCGGCACCTCCACGCCGGCACCCGACAGTCGTACTGCGTAAAGCTCAAGAGTAGACAGCTGTCGCTGCAACAACTGAAGTATCGGCCCCCTGGAAAGTCGAGCCCCGCCTCAGGGCTCCATGATGAAAGCCGAAAACCACCTGGTTCCTCGGCCGCACATTGCTCATGCTGAGGGCGCAGCGATGGTCCGGACAGAGAGAAGGATCTCAAATGCGGCCGATCACTCGTTTTGCGTCCCTTGCTACCGCCCTCGCTACCACCGCGATTATCGGCGGTGCCGGCACGGCTTCCGCAACCCCTGCTCCGTACTGGTCGAATAAATGCGACTACGGGAGGGCCTGTATCTACAAGTCCTCCTCGGAGGTATGGAACTTGGAGAATTGCGGGTACAACCCCATCCGCGACTTTTACGAGCGAGCCAAGGCGCACGGCAACACCTTCGTCGTCCGCTACGTGAATGGCACGTCGGACACCACCTACGCCTGGACCGAGCGGGCCCTGGACAAGGGCAACCTGGTCACCGGAGTAGACGTGTACTGCTGACACTGCCGAGGTTCTCCGGCCACAGATCGGGGGGACCCCGCCGGTCCCGTAATGACCGAGGTCCTCGCGCTGTTGAGAGAGACATCTGACGTCTCGAATCACAAACACGAGGACCTCGTTGGCCTACCGATAGGCACCCGACTGCCGCACCTCCTCACGGAATAGGACGCGAGCCCCTGGCCGACACCATCGCCGAACCGCACTGGCACGCGAACCCGGACGACAAGCGCAGAGCCCCTCGGGGAAATGCGGTGACGACGAGTACGGCCACTCAGTCCGCCAAACCGCCCTAAGCTCCTCACTGGAAACCCGGTGCGCCACCGGCGGGAGCATCGCGACCGGCCGCGCAGTTTCCCGCTCCCTTCCAAAGCACTGCCGAACCGCACCGGACTTCACCGAGCCTGCTCAGCACCAGAGGACGCAGTTTTCTCGGCCATGATTTCCAGGGCACACTGTCAGTCGGGGCTGACCATACGGTGGTGGTCTTGTCGTGGTAGCCGAGAGCGTCCGCGACGACAGGAGCAGCCACCTCAAGGAGTTGTTGCCGGGTGGCGGTGCCGCGGGCGTCGGAACGTCCTCGGACTCGCGTGGATGCGCCGGGCGCCTGCGGCATCCAGTGTCGGACCCCAGGATCTCAGGACCTCAAGACCTCAGAGCGCCCGTTCCGCCTCGGGGTCCGCATCGCAGGTGCGTACAGCGGACAGGGACTGCTTCTGCCGGCCGTCCGCGTCGAAGTTGTCCGGCGAAAGCCACTCCCGCAGCGCCTTGCCGACCTGGGGCCACTCGGAGTCGATGACGGAGTACCAGGCGGTGTCCCGGCTGCGGCCCTTGTAGACCACGGCTTGGCGGAAGATCCCCTCGAAGGTGAAACCGAGCCGCTGTGCCGCCCTGCGCGAGGGCTCGTTGAGGCTGTCGCACTTCCACTCGTAGCGCCGGTAGCCGAGCTCGTCGAAGACGTAGGACATCAGCAGGAACTGTGCTTCCGTCGAGATCGGGGTCTGCTTGAGCAGGGGTGAGAACGCCACGTTTCCCACCTCGACGACGCCGTTGGACGGGTCTTGGCGCATCAGGGAGAGGGTGCCCACCGCCTTTCCGCTGCGCAGGTCGATGACCGCGTAGTGCAGAGGGTCGTCCGCCTGCGTCACCGTCTCCACGTAGCCGCGGTAGTCGTCCCGGCTCCCGAATGGACCGGCCGTCATGTAGGTCCAGTCCCTGCCGTCCGCCGCGCGTGCGTAGGCGGAGTACAGGTCGTCGGTGTGCCAGTCCGCGTTCAGCGGTTCCACCCGGCAGAAGCGGCCGTCGAGGGTGACTCGGGCGGGTGCCGGACGGACTGTCCAGTCGGGCAGCGGGTGGCCGGTGGGCTGGCCGTATTCATTCAGACGTGCGGACATTCTCTTCTCTCGCTTCGTGCCGGTTGCTGCCAGGCTAGGCAACGAGTGGATCCCCGATGAGATCCACAATGGAGTCATTCCATAGGTCCACTCCCGTTCTGTCCGCGAAGGGGCAGGGCGCACGAGCAGTGGAGGCCCCGGACCGCCCGACCACCCAACCAACCACCCAACCGCCGAACTGTCGGACGTACTGCCCAGTTCAGGCGCGCCCAGGCTGGACCGAAGCCGGCGCGGCGCATTGGATTCGCGGCACCCTGCTAGCCGGCCAGGCCGTCGACCGCCCTACGGCGGAAGTCGTCGGCGGTCAGGTTCCGCAGCCAGCGGCGGGTCCCGCGCGGCACGGTCGGCTCCAGGACCAGCAGGACGGGTGCCTGCGCCCTGGCCGTCACCTGGCGGCGTATACCGCCCCGCACCAGCCTGACCAGCGGATGGCGCGGGCCGCCGCCGAGGACGAGCAGGTCGCCGGGGTGGGTGGCGAGGGAGACGAGAGCGTCGGGGACCGAGCCGCGTACCACGGTCGGCGCGACCGGTACGTCCTCGGGCATGCCGCCGAGTGCGGAGGCGATGGCGCGCTTCAGGCGCTCCTCGGCGGCACGCTCCGTCTGCGCGTCGAGCCCCGGCGAGGGTGCGCGCCGTGCTGCCGCCTCGCCGCCCCTCGGGGTCCAGGCGCTCACCGGTACGAGCAGGTGTCCGCGGCGCCGGGCCTCCTGAACAGCTCGGGTCAGCGCCGCCAGGCTGCCGGGCGAACCGGAAACACCGACCACCACCCGGCCGGTGCGGCGAAGGACCGAGGACTGACTGCCGTTCACGGAGTCGTTCAGACGTGCGGACATTCTCTTCTCCCTGTGCGTGTCGCCCCTGCCAGGTTAGGCTTGGCGTGGACCCCCGAAAAGGTCCACAATGGGGCCATTCCATGGGTCCACAAGGTCCGGCCCTGGGGAGGCGGGCGTCGTACGAGGGGAGACGGAGCAGTGTCGACCTCCAGCAGCGAGGCCCTGGGGCCGCAACTCGACTTCCTCCAGCAGGAACCGCTGTCCCGAGCCCGCGACGGGGAGTCCCTGCAAACGCAGCTCCTGCACCGCATCCGCACCGCCGTCCTCGACGGCCGGCTGCCCGCCGGCAGCCGCCTGCCGGGCTCGCGCACCCTCGCCAGAGGGCTCGGGATCTCCCGCAACACCGTGACGCTCGTCTACGACGTGCTGGGCACCGAGGGCTACATCGAGCTCAGTAGACAAGGAACGCGGGTCGCCGCGCTGGCCCGGCCGGAGCCCGACAGCCACGCCCACCACGCCCCCGCCCCGCCCACGTTGTCGCGGCGCAGCGCCCGGATCCGTAAAAAGCCCCTCCAGGGAGGCGTCGACTCCCTCGCCTTCATGCCGGGGGTGCCCGCCCTGGCCCAGTTCCCGCTGGCGGCCTGGCGACGCTCCCTCGACCGGACGCTCCAGCAGGGCGGCACGGGTCTGCTGGGCTACGGCCCGGCCCAGGGGGAGCCCGCGCTGAGAACCGCCGTCCTGCGCCACCTCGCACTGGCCCGCGGCATGCGCTGTGCCCCGGAGCAGGTCGTCATCACGGAGGGATCGCAGGAGGCGCTCTCACTGTGCGTCCGGCTGGTCACCGACCCGGGAGACACCGCCTGGATCGAGGACCCCGGCTATCGCGGCGCACAGACCGCTCTGGCCTCCGGCGACCTGGACGTCCACCCCCTGCCGGTCGACGCGGAGGGCCTGCGCGTCTCCGCGGCCGACTGGAGGGACCGCCCGCCGCGCCTCGTCTACACCACCCCCGCGCACCAGTACCCGATGGGTTCGGTCCTCACGGCCTCCCGGCGTCTCGACCTGATCGAGAAATGCCGCGACCACGGCGCCTGGATCATGGAGGACGACTACGACAGCGAATTCCGCCACAGCGGAGAACTCCTGGCCTGCATGCAGGGCATGACGCCGAACGCCCCCGTGTTCTACGCGGGCACCTTCAGCAAGACGCTGTTCCCCTCACTGCGCCTGGGATTCCTCGTGCTGCCCGAGGCCCTGGTCGACCAGGCGACACCAGTCGTGGACGAGATACTGCGCGGCGGGCACCGCTGCGAGCAGCTGGCCCTGGCGCACTTCATGGAGAGCGGCCAGTACAGCAGGCACCTCGCCCGCATGCGCCGCCTGTACCGCGGCCGCCGGGACGCGCTCAGGGCGGCGCTGGCCGAACACCTCGACGTGCCGCACACCATGACCGGCGGCGACAGCGGCATGCACCTGACGGTCCGGCTGCCGGCGGACTTCCCGGATCAGCGCGTGGCCCAGGCCGCCCGGCAGCACGGGATGGCCCCCTGGCCCCTGTCCCGCTCGTCACTGCTCGCGGACTCGGCCCACAACGGGCTCGTCCTGGGATACGGCAACACCCCCGAGTCATCGTTCGTACCCGGCGTACGACAACTCGCGCACCTGATAGGGAAGTCCGGCTTCGAGGGGCGTGGCTGAAACTCGGCGCCCAGCAGCTCCCCGAAGGCTCCGACCCCCTGCGGTGTCACCTTCACAGCGCGCCCGGAGCCGACTCGCCGCACCCACTGCTGGTCCAGCGTCGTGACGCACGGGGCCGCCTCCAGCGCTCCGGGGAGGTGGGGGGCGACGCTTGGTCCAGCCCAGGCAGGCCCGCACGCGGAGCCGCCGAGAGTCCGGAGGCCGCCTGTAGCCCACGGCGTCGGCCGGCCAGGCCCGCCCTCCAAGGTGCCCGCGGGCCCGGCGCCAGTGACGACCAAGCCTCGGGCGATCATCGCGTCTGCCAGAGCCACACCCGGCCGCCCCGCCGGATGGTCGTAGCAGGTACGGGCCCGTGCTTCGGCACCGAGCCGCGCCGGCTCGCGCAGACTCCGCGGGTGCGGGGTGTCTGGCGCGTACGGGGAGAGGGCTGCGATCAGGGCGGCTGCCTCCGGGCCGACCGGACGGACGTAGCGGTGCCGACGTTGCGTTCCTCGATCAGCAGTCCGCCCGCGACGAGCCGGGAGCGCTGCGCGTCGGCAGTGGACGGCCGCACCCCTGGGTGCCGAGCAGGCTCGCCCGCTGTCCAGGCGCGGCCGTCGAGCAGCGCCTGGCAGAAGGCGGCCCAGGTGCGTTCGGCGAACCGGCCGGCGGCCTCGGCGAGCGGGGCATGAGGTCACAATGCCGCAGGCACAGTTCGGAGGGTGCCGAACCGTTCCGGCCCTAGCCTTGGCACCATGACGCACAGCATGCCGCCGACCGCCTTCGCCCGCCTGCACCACCAGGCCACGCCGCTGCTGCTGCCCAACGCCTGGGACTACGCCTCAGCGGCCCTTCTGGCGGCACAGGGCTTCCAGGCGATCGGCACCACAAGCCTCGGCGTGGCTGCGGCCGCCGGCCTGCCGGACGGGGCAGCAGCGACCGTCGAGGAGACCTTGGTTCTGGCCCGCCGACTCGGGCAGGGCTCCTTCCTGTTCACCGTCGACGCCGAAGGGGGCTTCAGCGATGACCCCGAGGAAGTGGCCGAGCTGGCCGGCAGGCTTCACGACGCAGGCGCCGCGGGAATCAACATCGAAGACGGCCGCCCGGACAGCACCCTCGCCCCCGTGGAACTCCACGCCGCGAAGATCGCCGCCGTCAAGGCCGCCGTGCCCGCGCTGTTCGTGAACGCTCGCACCGACACCTACTGGCTCGGACACCAGGAGGAAGAGACCGCAAGGCGCCTCGCGGTGTACGAACAGGCCGGCGCGGACGGGGCATTCGTGCCAGGACTGTCGGATCCGGACAGGATCGCCGCCCTGACGGCAACCCTCACCGTGCCGCTGAACATCCTGTACACGCCGACCGGACCCACCCTCGCCGACCTGGCCGCACTCGGCGTGCGCAGGGTCAGTCTCGGCTCTTTGCTCTACCGCAACGCCCTGGCGGCGGCCGTGACCACCGCGACCGCCATCCGCGACGGCCTCCCCGTGAAACGCGCGCCCCTCTCCTACGCGGAGGTGCAGGCGCTGGCGGCCCCTTGTGGGACGCTGCGGAGATCCATGTGAGGCCCCCAGCCACGAAGACCAGTCCCACCTCACCGAGCCGACCATCAGGCCGTCAGCTCAGCACGGCTGACAACCCATCAGGACGAGCGTCACGAGCGTCAAGACATCGCCCGTAACGCTCACCCCGCACATCACTCACAACCCAAGAACCCGCAGGTCAGGCGTCCTTCGCCGCCGGCTTCAAAATCGCCACGCACTCCACATGATGCGTCATCGGAGATATTTCCGGATTCCCCAGCTGGAGAAAACCGCAGGTGAGAGGGCCTTTTTCTGGCACCGGAACGGCCTACCCCGGATCGGAGCGTCATATGAGCGTCACGCCCGTACCCCTCTGACGCCGTCATTCGCCCCCGTCCCGGCCACTTCGTCTGCCCCCGGGGACAGTCATCGTCCCGAAGTGAGCCACCCCCGGGGGCCACGCCCCACCGTTCCAAAGTGTCGGTCCGCGGGATGTCGTCGAGTGCGTCGGTCCGCCACGGGCAACAGGCCAGTCACCAAGAGCAAGTCCATGTGACTGGCCGCCAGCCGACGTACGAGATACGGGCCTCAGATATGCTCCAGCAGCTCTGCGCTGATCCGGTCCCAGCTCGGTCGGGGGCTGTCGACCGGGCGTACGGCTGTGAGCAGGCGGCCGTCGACGAACGTATCGAGCCGATGATCTGCCAGGGTGGCCGGCCCCTCGCGTTGAGCACGGCGGTTCACCAGCCACCAGGCGCGCGCGAGGTCGGTGTGCATGCGTCTCTCCGCAGGCACCGGGGAGGGCAGCCTGCTGCAGTTCGGCTTCTTCGGCTGCCTGGGGGGAGCGGCGTTGGGTGTCTTCTTAGGCTGGACGAGTGGGTGGGTGGAGGCCCTGTTCGGTGAACTCGACAGCCTCACGGTCAGTCCGGGAGGGCTGACGATGACGGGCCAGAAGAAGGACGAGTACAGATTCGAGCAACCTGGCCGCCGTAGAACTCAAGCGCTCAGGCACCACCGTGTCCCTGACCATCAAGCCCCCCAGCAGCGACCCGGAGCGCGAGGTATTCACCGGCCACGGCATCCCCGCAGCCGACGCCGGCCGCCTGATGGCCGCCCTCTCCCAGTACGCAGGCAAGAAATACCGCGGCCCGGTCGGCCTTCCCTGAGTGGGCTGGATCGCTTCGCGGATCTGCTCCGAGATGCCAACTCGTGCCCGCAGCGCTTCGGCAATACGGTTACGCGCAAGCGACCTGGAACCCCCGACAGGCCGGTAGAACCGGCCGACCATTCCTCGACCACACTCCCCGACCACCCACCGGCCGCGCCTGCCCGCATCCCGCGGCGAGACAGCGGAAGGGGCCCCTTCACTCTTCTGAGGGTGAAAGAACCCCTTCCGTGCAGGTTCCACTTCCGGGCATTCACGAGTCGGCGTGGTATCGCCGGGCAGGTGCGAGGCGGACGGAACGTCATCGCCGTCTGCCGTTCGACGTACAGCCGCTGTCCTCTCACCGTCACGAAGAGGAACCGCCCGGCAGGTTGGCCGAGTGGGCGCGGGCCGCTACTACGCCGCGGGCAGAGCGATCAAAGACCTTTCATCTGGTTCCGTACCTATACCGCGCACTTCGAAACCGAATCCGACGGAGAGGTAGAGAACCTTGCGATCGACCAGGGCCAAAGGGTCTGCTCCGATCCACGGTTTGCCCTTGGGGGACGGCTCGTATTTGTGCACGATGCTTTGCCGTCCGTTTTTGGGGTCGAGTTTGACCAGTGAGGCAGGGTCGTAGCGATTGCCGGAGACGTAGGCGAGGAGATCGCCAGTGTCCGAGGCCACGGCATGGTAACTCTGGAGCTTTCCCTGGGCGGTGTGCTCCCACAGCCGCTTGCCGCTCGACAACGACCAGCCGATGATCTTGTTGTTCTCGTTGGAATCGGTCTTCAGCTTGTCCGCCACCACGGTGATCGTGTCACCCGCGATCTGCACGGCGGTATCCGGACTGCCGTCCCCGCGCCCGCTGCCCGACAACTGGCGCTCCGGGCCCGCGGCGAGGCTGCTGCGCCGCTTGCCACCGTCGATGACGGTCAGACGCATCCCACTGTCTCTGGGGGATTCGCCGATGACAACCGGGCTGGTGGCCAGGACCTTCGTCAGGACCCCATCCTCGCCCAGCCGGTAGGTCCACCGGGTGTGACCGGATGCCGGGTCTACCGCGGCGACGTCGTACGGGGCGCCGATGGCATCGGGGTCGTCGCTGTAACAGCGCTGGAGCCGGATCAGTTGCCGACCGCCGGTGTACCCGGTGCCCTTGCAGTCGTGGCCGCCGTAGACGGCCTTGGAGTCCGTCCACAGCTTCTTGCCGTCGCTGACCCGGAACGCGGTGGTCTTCCTGGTCTTCGCGTTGACGACGACCGTGTTGCCGCTGCGCGCGATGCGCGTACCGCTCTCCCGGACCCACTCGTCCTGGGCGAGTTCGTGCTCCCACAAAACCTTCCCCGACGCCAGATCGATCGCGAAGAAGGTCGAGCACTCCTCGCCGACACCGGAAGCGAGGACGGCGATGCCGTCCGAGTCGTCCGTGGACGCCTGGCACACGACGGAGCCGACCCCGGGGGTGGGAGTACCCCACACCCTCTTGCCCGTGCCGCGGTCCAGCCCGGCGATGCCGTCTGGCAACGCCTTGACCACGAACCGGTCGGTGAACCAGAGGCCGCGCACCATCGTGGGCTGCTCACGTCCGGATTTCGTGTACGGCAGGGACCAGGGCAACTGCGCTTTGGACTGCTGTCCGGCCCCGGAATCCTGCTGCCCGACCTCCGGAGAAGGGCTGAGCAGCAGCCAGACGCCCGCGGCAACAGCACTGGCCAGCACCACGCTCGCGGCGACCAGCATCGCGATCAGCCGAGTACGGCCCGGTCTGGGACCGGACGGCGGAGGCTGGATGAATATCGGCGCGTCCTGCGGCGTGTTCACTTGAGGGTGCTCCTGACGTAGGCGGCCCACTGCGCCTCGAAGCCGGCCTTGTCGAGTCCGGTAGCAGTCGTGATCTGCTCGTCGAGCTTGTCAGGCGCGTCGTACTGCGCGGCCACGAATGCCAGCGCCTTCTTCTCGCCGTACTTCTCGGCGAGGTACGTCACCGCGAGGCGCCCCAGCTCGTAATTGGCGGCCTGCTGGTGGGCGTCCTCGACATAGAACGCCATCGAATCGGGAAGGCGGCCATTGAACCCGACCCGGCGCAGGGCGCTGAGTCCGCCCCGGTCGTCCAGGCCCCCGCCTGCCATGTACTCCGCGGCCCCCTCGACGAGCCAGGTCTGCGGGCCGCCCAGGGCACCGAGCGGGGCGTGCCGCATCATCGGTGCGAGCAGTGCGTGGGTCATCTCGTGCTTCCCAACGCGGGCGGTGGCACTCTTCAGCACCACGCGTGCCCCGCCGAAGGGAAAGTCGTCGGAGGCAGAGTCGTTGAAGAGGCTCGCGGCGAACCCGTCCTCGTTGCCGGGTTCGCCGCCGTGCCCGTACAGCTTCGCGAGGCGTTTGCTGTCCGGCTCGAAGGTGACGGCGAACCCGCGGGCGGCGGGCGGGGAACTGGGGCCGTCGGCCTTCCATGCGGCCAGCACATCGCGGCCCGCCTTCTCCAGCTGCGGGGCCGCCGACCGGGCCGCGTCGGCATGAGCGGCGTCAGTCATCAGCGCCACATGATCGGTGCGGATGACCCGCAGATCCCGGTACAAGTCCCAGGGGGCTGGGTAGGCCACCTTCCTGACGGGCTCATCCGGACCCCGCAGCTTGTACGGAGCGCCGTCGACGGCCGTGATCACCGGCTTCGCCTTGGCGTCCTTCTTTGTCACCGTCCACCGGTAGCCCTCCTTCAGCGGCTGCACATCGACGCCGGCTATCTGGTGGGCGAAGGCCACATCGACCCGGGCCGTCACGCTGCCGAAACTGCTCTCCAGACGACCGGCTGTCCCGTTGATGTGGAAGCTTGCGGATTCGAGCTTCACCTTCCGCAAGTTGCGGAACACGACGCGCTGTTGATCCTTTGCCTGTCCGGAGAAGGCGGACAGGAAGCGTTCCTCGTCCCCGTCGCTCAGGGCGTCCGACCTGTCCCTGACCAGATCCGCCAATGCGTCATCCGTGATCGCCACCGTCTCGTCCGAGGGCTTCCCCTTCTCCCCTGCCGAGGTGTCGCTGCGCTGCAGTGCGAGCACGCCGACCGCGGTCAGCGCGACCAAGGCAAGACCTGTGACCACCACGATCGCCACTGTCAGTCTTCGACGCGCCGGGTCGGCGCCCGGCGTCTGACTGGTCATAACTCGTTCTTCTCCTATGTCTGTGGTGAGACAAGAGGAATCCCCCCAGCCGAATACGGTTCGGCGAACGATTCCATCCCTTCGCAATCCACCGGCTCCCCCCAGCTCTTTGCGGCAGAGGAAAGGGAATAGCAGCGGCGGCGAACAGCCTATGTGCCCCTGCCGGCAAGCGGTCAGCGCCCTCCTCAGCAGCGCGAGATGAAAGCGCATCTCCCGTCCGGCCAGCATCACGTCCACGGTCGGCGCGGTCGCAGCCGCAGAGTTGTCTCGGCCGCCGCTCGAACATCCGGCACCTATCTCTTGGCCCGCACCCGGCGAATATCTGAGGGCCAGACAGACACGTTCGGCAAGTACGTGCGGTGTCCGGCGGCCTCAACCTTGCACGAAACCAGCTGAGTTCGAGTGCCTAGGTCAGTCGAACCAAGGTCGCCACCTGGTGGTCACGGGTTCTCAGCCAGGGAACCTGTGATGGTTCAAGCACTGGCCCCGGAGAACCGCATCATCAGGAGCGCGCAAGGGGGCGCGTTCTCCGTGAAACGACCCAACTCCGCTCGTCCATCACGCTCCGCCCACCAGGCGAGCGGAGCCAGCCCGGCGCGCCCTGAGCCCAAAACCCCGATCCCGACGATTCACTGCCCGGCGTCCGCACCAGCGATCCTCTCTCCTGCAGCAAAGGTGAGAGCGCCCGGGATGACCGCGAAGAACCTGAGTACGCTGCCGAGGAGAGTCGGCCGCATCCGGACAAGCCGACTGCGGCACGCATGGGTGTCTGGGACATGGAGCGACCCTAAAGGCTTGAGCCCGGGGCGGGCATCCGTACTCGTACTCATCCGACGAGACACCTTGTCGATCGAACGGGCGCCCAGAAATCGTCTCCGCCGCAACGCCTTCCCGGCTCATGCTCAGCGGGACTGCCTCACTACTGACCTTGAATGCGTGATGTCGTCACGGTGGGGCTGGGGTAAGTCCGGTGCCGATGAGGCAGCCGTTCAGGATGTCGCTGCGGCACTGGACCTGTCGCAAGCCGCGCCGGACGGCGGTGACGGGGGCGGCGAACGCGCGGTTGGCCAGGGCGGTGCGGCGCAGGATGGACCAGATGCCTTCCACCGGGTTGAGGTCGGGTGCATAGGAGGGCAGTTGACAGAGGGTGAGCCAATCGCGGTCGGCGATGTAGCGGCGCATGCCGGCTGTCAGGTGGGTGTTGAGGTTGCCGGGTCGGCCCGGCACTGCCGGATGGGTCGAACTTTGCCGAGGCTGCTCTCACCCTCCCCGGCGATCCCCGGCTCAGGCTGCCTCCAGTTTCACCTCGCCGCTACGACGGCGAAGCGATGGTGGCCTTTGGGCCTTCCACCTCCATCCGAAACAACAGCGCCTCGTGGCGCACCGACAGCACCCTTACCGGCACCCCCTCTCCGCGCCGGACAGGTTCGAGAAGCACGGCGCAGGCACGCTGGCGTGATCCCTCTCCACTTTCAATGTGACTCACTTCACATCCATCTCGCGCTACCTGCAAGGCCATCTACAGGCGGCGCCATAATGATCGTTTTATTCCATTTTGCACCGATAATAGCCAGATCAGACGATATAGCCACATTGCGCGCCACTCAAAACTGGCCCTCTCTGATCATGAGGGGCGTGCCGGAGTGATTAACGGGAAAACGAGCTAAACCCCCTCCGTCCTGCGAACTGGCATCGTTGACGCAAGATGACAGTGCTTCGTAATGTTCATGCTTAGTTCGCGGAACATTTAACGCACTCACAGTCAGCCGCAAATTGGCGGGGCGGCGGCGCGCCTTTACTGCGCGCTTCGCGGCCGTAGGCGTGCTCCCGACGGCTCTGCCCCCGCTCAGCTAGTGCCGCATCGAAGGGTGGCCGCCGAATGACGACAGCAGCAAAAATTCTCACCTCTCCCCTGGCTCGCGAGGGCGGCGTGGTCTGGATTACCGGCCTTGCGGAGTCCGGAAAGACCACCGTGGCCCAAACGCTGTCCGGCTGCGTAAAGGAACGCGGGGTGAATCCTGTCCTCCTGGACGGCAATATCGTCCGCGAGGCGCTGGGGGAGACGAGGTCGTTCGATCGTGCAGGCAGGCAGAAAATGGCCTACACCTACGCCCGCCTCAGCCATATGCTGGCGAGTCAGGGCCAATTCGTGATCTGCTCCACCATATCCCTGTACCACGAAGTGCATGAATGGAACCGAAAGAATATCAATCGCTACATCGAGGTTTTCCTGGACGTACCGATGGAGGAGTTGAAGAAGCGAGACAGCAAGGGGATATACGAACAGAAGGATGACGAAGAGATCGTGGGGATCGGCGTGAAGCCGGAGTTTCCGGTCAGTCCTGACCTGCAGATAGCCAACTTCTCCGATATCGACCCCGAAACGGCGGCGTCACGCATTCTCGAGGTCTGCATGGACGGCTAATACTGCGATCTCATGGTCACAGTCCCGAGCAGAAAGGAAGCTCCCATGACCGCAACGCTCAAGCACGGTGACTTCACGAGCCTGGCAGAGGACTACGCCAAATACCGAGAGGGTTACGCGCCATCAGTCGTTTCTGCCCTGATCGGCCTTCTAGGCGGATCGGCGGGCGACTGCGACGCCGTCGACGTCGGAGCTGGCACCGGGATTTGGAGCCGTACTCTCGCAGAGGCTGGCTTCCGGTCGGTGACTGCCGTCGACCCCAACAACACCATGCGCGCCACGGGCGCCCGAGACTCCGCGCAGCACGACATCACGTGGCATGCCGGAAGCGGCGAGGACACCGGACTGCCGTCCGCCTCTGCGAATCTCGTGACCATGGCCTCCTCGTTTCATTGGGTGGACTTCGAGAAGGGCACACAGGAATTCTGTCGTGTCCTGCGCCCCGGCGGGTGGTTCGTCGCGCTCTGGAACCCGCGATACATCCAGGCGAGCCCGCTGCTGACGGACATTGAGGCGGAACTGAGCAGGCTCCAGCCCGGCATGAAGAGGGTCTCCTCCGCCCGGCAAGGCCTCATGGACGAACTCTCCGACCGGCTCGCTGCCTGCCCTGAATTCGACGATGTGCTCCTCCTGGAGGGCCGTCACGAAGTCCAGCAGACCGTCGACCACTACATCGGGGTCTGGCGCTCGGTGAACGACGTGCGGGTGCAACTCGGTGAGGAGAAGTTCGAACGCTTCCTCGCCTACGCGCGCGAGCGCATCGGAGATTCGGAAACCGTGAAGACCACCTACCTCACCCGCGCCTGGGCGGCGCGCCGGGCCGCCGTCTGACCTCCTTCGCCGACCCCGTCCCTCGCCGATGGTGATACGCGCTGTCTTCACCGGGCAGATGGAAGATCATGACTGGTTCTCGAATCGCGGCGCGGATGCCCCGTCACCAGGCACGCCTGCTTACAGCCCTGCTCACCACCACGAACTTCCTGGTCGTCTTCGACGGGTTGGTGGTAACCGTGGCGCTTCCCGCGGTGCAACAAGGCTTCGGACTCGGCCAGGCAGGGACGCAGTGGGTCATGACGGCCTACACCATCCCGCTGGGCGGCATGCTGCTGCTGGGCGGCCGATGCAGTGACCGTTATGGGCGTCGACCAGTCCTCGTCGGTGGCCTCGGGCTCTTCGCCGCCGGTCTGCTGCTGGCTGCAGTGGCCCCGGCCCCGTGGCTGTTGCTGGCGGCGCGCATGCTGCAGGGAGTCGGAGCCGCCCTCGCCGTGCCCACCTCCTTTGCGATCATCAGCGCCAGAGAGTCGCCCGCCGAGCGCAACCGCCTCTTCGCCGCTGTGGCGGTCGCCGGAGGAGTGGGTGCGGCCGCCGGCGCCGTCATCGGCGGCGTCGTCACGCAAGGACTCGGCTGGCGGTACATCTTCCTCCTCTCTGCACCCGTCGCGCTCCTCGCGGCAGCGGCAGCGTTCAAGCTCCTGCCCGCCCAACCACCGCCGACGAATACCAAAGGTCTGGATTTACCGGGCGTCGCCCTTTCCATGGCTGGCCTCATGCTGCTGGTCTACGCCATCACCAACATTGAGCACGACGGCGTCCTGACCCCGGCCACGCTGGGACCACTGGTGCTGTCCGCCGCGGCCCTTGCCGGGTTCTTTCTCCACGAACGCAAAACGCGAACCCCGCTGCTCCGGTTCGGCATCCTGCGCCAGCCGTCCTTTCGCACTGCGGCGCTCGCCATGCCCGCCAACGAATTCGCCTACCAGGGCAGCGTCTTCATCGGCCTGCTCTTCCTCCAGCAGTCCCTCAACTACAGCCCGCTCATCGCCGGGTTGGCCTTCAGCCCCCTGGGTCTGGTGGTCCTGCTCGGCTCGTCCGTGGCCAACCGACTGCTGCGCCGCTGTCGCTGGACACTGGTCGCCGCCGGCGCCCAGTGCGCCAGCGCCGCGGGCCTGGCTCTCCTCGCGCTTGCCGGCCCGGGCAGCAGCTACCCGCTGCACATCCTGCCCAGCCTGCTCGTCCTGGGACTGGGCACCGTGGTGGGAGCAGTCTCATTCAACGTCGCGGCCGGAAAGGATCTGCCCGCAAGGGACAAGGGAGTCGGCTACGGCCTTTTCGAGACCGCGAAGTACGTCGCCGGCGCCTTCGCCATCGCAGGGCTGGGCACGGTCGCCGCTGCCCGTGCCGATGCCGCACCGGCACCGCACCAGACTCCGGCGCTCACCGCCGGCTACCAGCTCGCCTTCTTCATCGCCGCGGGCATCGCCGTCCTCGGCGGTGTCCTCGTCACCCTGCTGGGCGGCTTCCGTGATCCGAGGCAGCGCCCCCAACACCCGCCTCAGTCGGCAGCCACAGCAACGGGGAACAACTCCACACACACTAGAAAGTCCGTTCCAGAGAAACCACACAGGAGACGGTGATGGGCGAAAAGATCCACTACCTACTGCACGGAATCCAGGACCGCTACAACGCCCTCTACCAGGACAACATCACTCAACTCGGGGATCAGGACATCGCGATCGCCAGCATCGGCGGCTCCGGTCAATCGCTCCTCGGGAACATACTTCTGGAACTGGGCCTCAACTACGCAGATCCCTATATCGACGCCCTGAGCGCCGACGGAACCAGCCAGCCCGTTGCGGCCTACGCCGATTATCGCACCAGGCTGGCTGCGACAGACCGCACCACCGCCGACAACAAGGACGGAGTTCAGACGCGCTGGCCCCGTTTCATCAAAACCCACCTGACCCCAGAGTTCCTGGCCCACAGGAATCTACTCGGGGCATGGATCCTGCCCCGAGACCCACGTGACTCCCTCTACTCCTGGCATAAATTCCGCACGAACTTCGCCAAGGATCCATTGGACCTACGGGCGGGCACCTTCGAGGAATGGCTGGATCAGCCTGGGCCCACCGGAGCCGACCGGCTGACCGACTGGGCAACCTTCTACGACGCGTGGGACGAGGCTCGCGAAAACTTCCGGCGGAGCACCGTGACCACCTTCGAGGAGCTGAAACAGGAACCGATAGCGGCGCTCCGGAACGGCCTCGGCGACCTCGGCATCCAAGTAGGCACGGAAGACCTTGCACGAGCCGTGGAACGCAGCAGCTTTGCGAACATGCGAGCTCACGAGGAGAACCACCCGGACAACAAGAAAAGCGAACCCATGACAAAAACACGCATCATGCGCAGCGGCACGCCCAATGAATGGCATCGCTGGATCACCCCCAGCCTGCACCGAAAATTCAGCTCCGGTCACATCGCCGAGGTAGCCCGCCGCTTCGGTTACCAAACAACCCAGGCTTACCCCACCGCGGCCGGCTGAACGAAGGAGAAGCCGCAGGACAATGAGCCTCTTCCAACCTCATGCTGGCGTGTGGTGCAGGACGAGGAAGGCTTTCACGATGTTGGTGATGCGGTTGGTGCTGCAGCGGAGTTTCCGCAGGAGCCGCCAGCCCTTGAGGGCGAGCATGGCCTGCTCGCCAAGACAACGGATCTTGGCGTGGGTTGTGTTGTGGCGGCGCTTCCACTGCTTGAGGCGGCGGCCCCGAAACGGGACCCGGACGGGTCTGCCGGCTCCTTGATACGCCTTGTCCGCCCAGCACTTGAGGCCCGCTGCGGCGAGGTCGTCGATGATCCCGTGCTGCCGGGCGGCGGTCGGGTCGTGGGTTGAGCCGGGTAAAGCCGGTGGGGAGCAAGTCCCGGTCCTCCAGCGGCACCTTCCACGGCCGGCCTCGCCGGACCGCGCCTACTCCCTCACGACGCAACGCGGTCACCAGCGCCAGGAACGCGCCGGTCTCCCCCGCCGTCATCTCGTCGCGCATCAGCGCCTCGAAGAGCTCCCCGCGCCGGTCCTGGACGGCCGAGGCGTAGTCCGAGCGGTCCATGGGACGCCGGTCCCGGCTGGGGTCCTCCATCTCCACGACGCGGTACGGGCCCTGCGCATGCTCCTGGAGCATGCGGTGGCGTAGGCCGGTCAGCGCGGACTTGTCCGGTCCCTCGCCGACGATGAAGAAGACATCGGCCCCGCGGATGGCCTTGACCGCTCCGAGGATCAGGTGGTCCGGGTCCCCCGCTCCGGTGCCGATGACGAGTACGCGGCGCTGCTCCGTGCTCATGTGCAGCAGTCTCGCAGGCCCAAAGGCGATCGCACCGGCCCGCCCGCCCTGCGGTCACGTACTCCCAGGGCCGTCCCGTCCTCGCCGGCCGACCGTCACCGTCTCCTCGTGATCCCAGCCCGGTTCGGGCCAACTCGCCCGTTGATGCGACTAGATACTGAGTGTAGACACCAAGGTATGACCGTTCCTCTGGCACTCCTCGGACTCCTGGAACGGGAGTCGAGCCACGGCTACGACCTCAAGCGCGACTACGACGCCTACTTCGGCCGGGGCAAACCGCTGCCCGCCGGCCAGGTCTACTCGACCCTGGGCCGCCTCGCCCGTGACGGAAAGATCGAGGCCGGTGAGACCGAGCCCGGGTCGGGGCCGGACCGCAAGCGCTACGTGATCACCGAGCTGGGGGTCACGCAGGTCGAGAGCTGGCTGACCGAGCCGGTCACGGGTGAACCGCACCTGCAGACGGTGCTGTTCACCAAGGTCGTACTGGCGGTGCTGCTCGAACGCGACCCTCGCGTGTACCTCGACATCCAGCGCGCTGCCCATATGGAGCGGATGCGGGAGCTGACCGAACTGCGCCGGACCGGCATCGCGATCGACTCGCTCCTCGCCGACCACGGCGTGTTCCACCTGGAGGCCGATCTGCGATGGATGGACCAGACCGTGGCACGGCTCGCCGCCCTGACAGCGGAGGTGTGTTTACGAGTTCGTACGACGACTCCTTCCTCGTGGAAGCACGGAGCGCCCCGTGCTCTCATTCGGTCAGACGCCCGCGCTCCGGGGCGCGAACCTCTCCGCCCGTGCCGGCGAGATCCTCGCCGTCACCGGCCCGAGCGGCTCCGGCAAGTCCACGTTGCTGCACTGCCTGGCCGGGATCCTCGTACCCGACTCCGGCGAGATCTGGTTCGACGGCCGCCGCGTCGACACCCGGCGCGAACCCGAGCGCAGCGCGCCGCGCCGAGACCGCTTCGGTTTCGTCTTCCAGTTCGGTCAGCTCGTCCCCGAGCTGACCGCCGAGGAGAACGTCGCCTTGCCGCTGCTGCTCGCCAAGTCCCGCAGGGCGAGCGCGCTGGCCGAGGCCCGGCCGTGGTTCGGGCGGCTCGGCCTGGACGGTCTCGAGGGGCGGCGGTCCGGCGAACTCTCCGGCACCCCTACCCCGCGGACTCCTCCATCAGGCCAGCTGACCAGCGACGCAACACACCTGACACCCCATCAGGACAAGCGTCATATGAGCGCCGAGACATCGCCCGTAACGCCCGCCCCGCACATCACGCGCAGCCCAAGAACCCTCAGGTCAGGCGTCCTTCGCCACAGGCTTCAGAATCGCCACGCACTCCACATGGTGCGTCATCGGAAAGAGGTCGAAAGCCCGCAGCGTGACCGGCCGGTATCCCTCCTCAGCGAAGTAGGCCAAGTCCCGGGCCAGGGCCGCCGGGTCGCAGGCGACGTAGGCGATACGGCGGGCTCCCAGCGATGAGAGGTGCTGGACGGTCTGTTTGCCGGCGCCGGCGCGCGGGGGGTCGAGGACGATGAGGTCGGCCTCTTCGATCTTCGTGCGGGGGAGGACCTGTTCGACCTTGCCGTGTTCGATGCGGACGCGGTCGAGGTCCTGGAGGTTGTGGCGGGCGTCTTCGACGGCGCGTTTGCCGGATTCGATGCCCAGGACGGCGCCCTTGTCGCCGATGCGCTCCGCGAGGGCGCCCGCGAAGAGGCCCACGCCGCAGTAGAGGTCGAGGGCCATGTCGCCCTTGCGCGGCATCAGGCCCTGCATGACGGCCTTGACCAGCGTGTCGGCGGCCTGGGGGTGGACCTGCCAGAAACCGCCTTCGCCTACGCGGTAGGTGCGGTCGTCGGCGCGTTCGCGTACGAAGGGGCGGCCGTGGACGCGGTGGACGGCCTTGTCGCGTTCGCCTACGCGCAGGACCGAGACGGGCTTGTCCAGTTCGACGATGGGGAGGCGGCCGCCGGGCTTCGGGGTGAGGATGACCTGGCGGTCGGCGGAGCCGGTGGCCGCGATGGCCTCGACCGAGGCGATCTGGGGCCACTCGCGCTTCTCGATGCCGAGTTCCGTGACGGCGGGCGCGGCGATGAGGCAGCGGTCGATGATCTCGACCTCGTGCGAGCGGTGCTTGCGCAGGCCCGCGCGGCCCTCGGCGTCCACCGCGTACTGCACGCGGGTGCGCCACGCCGGGACCTCGCCCGCCGGGAGCTTGTCGCCCTCCGCCGGCATGACCGTGCCGTCCCAGCCCGCCTCCTCGGGGGTCAGGCCCGCGAGCCGCGTCAGCTGTTCGGCGATGACCTCGCCCTTGAGGCGGCGCTGCGCGCCCGGCTTGGCGTGCTGCCAGTCGCAGCCGCCGCACTTGCCCGGGCCGGAGAACGGGCACGGCGCCTCCACCCGGTCCTTCGACGGGTCGAGGATCTCCACGGCGTCCGCGCGCAGGAAGCGGGACGTCTCCTCGCCGTCCGTGACCCGGGCCTTCACCCGCTCCCCCGGCAGCGCGTGCCGTACGAACAGCACCCTTCCCCCGGCCGTACGCGCGACGCAGTGCCCGCCGTGCGCGACCGGCCCCACCTCGACCTCGTACTCCTCGCCCACCAGCGATTCGGCTACCTGCGATGCTTCGGTCTCTTGCGGCATGGCGAATTGCTCCTGAGCTGGGGTGGGGCGAGGTGGGTGGGGCGTACGCGCTGCGCAGCAGCCCACCAGTCTACGTGCCGGCGCGCCCCTACTTCTTCGTCCCCGCCTTCTCCCGCTTCGGCTGCGTCACCGGGCCCCGGCGCACGGACCCCGGCGCGTTCCACTCCGCCCGCCTGCGCGCCCGCTTCTTCGCCGCCTCCGAGGAGTCGAGCTGCCAGGGCACCGAGGTGACCATCACCCCGGGCGTGAAGAGCAGCCGCCCCTTGAGGCGCAGCGCGCTCTGGTTGTGCAGCAGGTGCTCGTACCAGTGGCCGACCACGTACTCCGGGATGTAGACGCTGACCGCGTCGCGCGGGCTCTCCTTTCGCAGGCTCTTGACGTAGTCGATGATCGGCCGGGTGATCTCGCGGTAGGGCGAGTCGAGGACCTTGAGCGGTACGTCCATGCCGCGCCGCGACCACTCCTCCTGGAGCGCCTTGGTCTCGGCGGCGTCGACGCTGATGCTCAGCGCTTCGAGCGAGTCGGAGCGCATGAGCTTGGCGTACGCGAGGGCGCGCAGCGTCGGCTTGTGGACCTTGGACACGAGGACGATGGAGTGCACGCGGGACGGGCGGACCATCTCGTCGTCCGGGTCGTCCTCGACCGCGATCTCCTCGGCGACCCGGTCGTAGTGCTTGCGGATCGCGGTCATCGTGGCGTAGAAGATCACCATTCCGAGCAGGGCGACCCACGCGCCGTGCGTGAACTTCGTCAGCAGCACGACGACCAGGACCAGGCCGGTCAGGAACGCGCCGAAGGTGTTGATCGCGCGGGAGCGGACCATGTGGCGGCGCTTGGCCGGGTCGGCCTCGGTGCGCAGATGGCGGTTCCAGTGCCGCACCATGCCGATCTGGCTGAGGGTGAAGGACACGAAGACGCCGACGATGTAGAGCTGGATCAGCCGGGTCGAGTCGGCGCCGTAGATGTACGTGAGCACGGCGGCGGCGCCGGCCAGCAGCACGATGCCGTTGGAGAAGGCGAGCCGGTCGCCCCGCGTGTGCAGCTGGCGCGGCAGGTAGCGGTCCTGGGCGAGGATCGAGCCGAGCAGCGGGAAGCCGTTGTACGCGGTGTTGGCGGCCAGGAACAGGACGAGCGCGGTGGCGGCGGCCAGGATGACGAACAGCAGCGAGCCGTGGCCGAAGACCGCCTCGGCGACCTGCGAGATGACGGGGTTCTGGGTGTAGCCGGAGCCGACGGGCTTGCCGTTGCTGAGCAGGTCGGTGGCCGGGTGCTCCGCCATCCGCACCTTGGTGGTCATGGCCAGCGCGATGATGCCGCAGAACATGGTGACGGCGAGTCCGCCCATCAGCGCCAGCGTGGACGCCGCGTTCTTGCTCTTCGGCTTGCGGAACGCGGGCACGCCGTTGCTGATGGCCTCGACGCCCGTGAGCGCCGCGCAGCCCGAGGAGAAGGCGCGCAGCAGCAGGAAGATCAGGGCGAAGCCGGCCAGGCCCTGGTGTTCGGCGTGGATGGTGTAGTCGGCGGTGGGCGCCTTCATGGTGTCGCCGAGGAAGAGGCCGCGGACGACGCCCCACAGGATCATCAGGAAGACGCCGCCCACGAAGACGTAGGTGGGGATGGCGAAGAGCTTCCCGGACTCCTTGACGCCGCGCAGGTTCATCACCGTGAGCAGCACGATGACGGTGATCGCGCAGAGCGTCTTGTGCTCGGCGACGAAGGGGATGGCGGAGCCGAGGTTCTCGATGCCGGAGGCGATGGAGACCGCGACGGTCAGCACGTAGTCGACGAGCAGGGCGCTGGCGACGGTGAGTCCGGCCTTGGCGCCGAGGTTGGTGGTGGCGACCTCGTAGTCGCCGCCGCCGCTCGGGTAGGCGTGCACGTTCTGGCGGTACGAGGCGACCACCGTGAACATCAGCACGACGACCGCGACGGCGATCCACGGGCTGAAGTGGTAGGCCGACACGCCCGCCACGGACAGCACGAGGAGCACTTCGCCCGGCGCGTACGCCACGGAGGACAGCGGGTCGGAGGCGAAGACGGGGAGCGCGACGCGCTTGGGGAGGAGTGTCTCCCCCAGCTTGTCGCTGCGCAGCGCTCGGCCGATGAGGATCCGTTTCGGCACGTCGGTCAGTTTGGACACGCAGAGGATCGTAAGCGCTGGCGAATACGGTCGCCCACCCGCCACCCATGGGCTGTCCCGCCCGGATCGGTTCCGGTGGCAGCACGAGGGCGGTCGGGGGTCGGCCGGGGGTCGCTCGGGCGGCGCTCATGGGCTCTCGCGCGCCCCGTACGTCCCGGACGCACACCCGCCCCTGCCGCCACGCCTCAGACGCGCACCCGCCCGTACGCCCCGGAACGGGCCCGCCCCTCCGCCCCGGAACGGGCCTGCCCCGCCCCGGAACACACCGCGGGCCCAGCCGTCCTGCCGGCCGGGCCCGCGTGCGCACCGCGACTCAGACAGCCACCGTCGCGTGCAGTCGCGCCGGCAGGCTGCGGTGCCCGTTGGAGATGAACGACTCCACCGGCCGCAGCCCCTCCGGCGGGGAGGCGAGGGCGAGGTCGGGGAAGCGCTCGAAGAGCGCGGGCAGCGCGATCTCGGCCTCCAGCCGGGCCAGCGGCGCGCCGAGGCAGAAGTGGACGCCGTGGCCGAAGGCGAGGTGCTCCTTGTTGGCGCGGGTGAGGTCGAAGCGGTCGGCGTCCGCGCCGTGCTGCTTCGGGTCGCGGCCGGCCGCGGCGTAGGCGGCGACGATGGCGTCGCCCTTGTGGAGGGTGATGCCGCCGTCCAGTTCGATGTCCTCGACGGCGTAGCGCAGCGGCAGGTTGGCGACGGGCGCCTCGACGCGCAGCGCCTCCTCGATCACGTCGCCCCAGCCGGCCTTGGACTCGCGGATGAGGGCGAGCTGGTCGGGGTGGGTGAGCAGCAGGTGGATGGCGTTGTCGAGGAGGTTGACGGTGGTCTCGTGGCCGGCGCTGATGACCAGCAGCAGGGTGTCGACGAGCTCCTGCTCGCTGAGGCCCGCGCCGTCGTCCTCGTCGCGTGCGGCGATCAGCACGCTGGCCATGTCGTCGCCGGGCTGCTCGCGCTTCTCCGCCACGAGGGCGCCGAGGATCTCGTAGATCCGGGTGTACGTGGCGGTGACCTCGGCCGGGTCGGCGGAGGTGTGGAAGACGGAGTCGACGCACTCGCGCAGGCCCTCGCGGGTGGCCTCGTCCTCGATGCCGAACAGGTCGCAGATGACCTGGATGGGGATCGGGTAGGCGTAGCCCTCCCGGAGGTCCACGGTCTCGCCGCGCGGGGTCGCGGCGAGCCGGTCGAGCAGACCGCTGACGATCTCCTCGATGCGGGGGCGCAGGGCCGCGGTGCGGCGGGCGGTGAACGCCTTGGCGACGAGCTTGCGCAGCCGCCGGTGGTCGCTGCCGTAGGCGGTGAACATGTTCTGCACCGCGACCCAGGTGAACAGCGGCCACTCGGGGGATATCTCACCGTTGATCCACGCGGGCCAGTGCTGCCGGGGGTCCTTGGAGATCCGCGGGTCGGTGAGGAGCTGCTTGAGCAGGGCCGGGCTGCTTACTGCCCACGCCACCACGCCGTCAGGGAGCTCCACACGCGCCGCGGGCCCCTGCTCGCGGATTCGGGCGGCTTCGGCGTGGATGTCGTGGCCGGCGGGGTCGATTGCGACTGGGCAGGTCTGACGTTCCATCGGCTGTCTCCAGGTGTCTCGTCGAACTGGTCGCGTACCGGGGCGGGCATGGGCACCGGTACCGGGGGAAACCGCACGGGGAGCGCGGTGAGGGCGCGGTGGAAGGGGCCGGGCCGCCAGACGAGCCGGTCGGCGGGGACGGCGAGTTCGAGGTCGGGGATGCGGTCGAGGAGCTTCTCGACGGCGACGGCGGCGATCAGCCGGGCGGAGTCCTTGGCCGGGCAGGTGTGCGGGCCGGCGCTCCACGCGAGGTGGGCGCGGTTGCCGCCGCGCTGGTCGGACAGGAGGCCCGGGTCGTTGTTGGCGGCGGCGTAGCTGATGACGACGGGCTCGCCCTCGCGCAGCCGGACGCCGCCGAAGTCGAGGTCGTGCACGGGGTAGTGGACGCCGTAGTTGGCCATCGGCGGGTCGAGCCAGAGCACCTCGTCGAGGGCGTCCTCGACGGGCATGGCGCCGCCGGAGAGGTCGCCCGCGAACCGGTCGTCGGAGAGCAGCAGCCGCAGCCCGTTGGCGATGAGGTTCTGCTGGGGCTCGGTGCCCGCGCCCATCAGCACGACGAGCTGGTGGATCATTTCCTCGTCGCTGAGGTTCGCGGGGTGGGCGAGCAGCCAGGAGGTGACGTCCGCGCCGGGCTGCTCGCGCTTGAGGCCGATGAGCTCGATGAAGCTCTGGGTGGCCTGGGCGTTGGCGCGCTCGGCGTCGACCCCGTCGAAGATCGCGGACATGGCGCCGACGAGCCGCTCGCCGATGGCGGGCGGGCAGCCGAAGAGCTGGTTGAAGACCAGCAGCGGCAGGACCTTGGCGTACGAGCCGAGGAGGTCGGCCTCGCCGTACGGGGAGAACCGGTCGATGAGCGTGTCGGAGCTGCGCTCGACGTAGCCGCGCAGGGCGGTGGGGTCGACCCGGCCGAGGCTGTCGGTGACGGCCTGGCGGAGCCGGCGGTGGGCCTCGCCGTCGGAGAAGAGGCAGTTGGGCCGGTAGCCCATCATCGGCACGACGGGGTTGTCGGGGCCGACCCGGCCGTCGGCGAGGGCGCGCCAGCGGCGGGCGTCCTTGGCGAACTTCTCGGGGCTGCGCAGCACTTCGAGCGCGGCGCGGTAGTCGGTGACCAGGGTGGCGTGCACGCCGGGCGACAGCTCGACGGGGGCGGTCGGCCCGTACCGGCGCAGCCGCTCGTAGAACGCGGTCGGGTCGGCGGCGAAGTCGGGCCCGTACATCGGGGTGGGTCCCGGCTGGGCGAGCCCGGGGAGCGGGCCGCCGCCGGCGTGGGCGGGGCAGCCCGGCGGCGGGGTGGCGCCGGTGTCGGGGCTGTAGGTCACGCGTACTCCTGGGCGGTACGGGTCTGCAAGTACTCGACGAGGGATATGAGCGCGCGGGTGGAGGAGATCCGGTCCCGGGCGTCGCAGGTGATCAGGGGGGTCTCGGGGAGCAGGTCGAGGGCCTCGCGGATCTCCTCCTCCGGGTAGGCGGGCGCGCCGTCGAAGTGGTTGACGGCCACGGCGTAGGGCAGGCCGTGCTCCTCCAGCAGCCCCATGACGTCGAAGGACTGCTCCAGGCGGCGGGTGTCGGCGAGGACGAGCGCGCCGAGGGCGCCTCGGGTCATGTCCTGCCAGAGCCGGGTGAAGCGCTTCTGTCCGGGCGCGCCGAAGAGGTAGAGGACGAGGCTGTCGCTGAGCGTGAGGCGGCCGAAGTCCATGGCGACCGTGGTGGTGGTCTTGGACTCGGTGCCGGCGAGGTCGTCGAGGTGCGCCCCGGCCTGGGTCATCGTCTCCTCGGTGCGCAGCGGCCGGATCTCGGAGAGCGCGCCGACGAACGTGGTCTTGCCGACCGCGAAGTGCCCCACGACCAGGAGCTTCGCGGCGGTGCGGACGCTCTGCCGCAGATAGACGTCTCCGTCAGAGGCGAGCGCGGAGTCCATCGAGCACCTCCTGAAGGAGCTGGGCCTCGGGCAGTTGGGCCGAGGGGATGGGGGACCTGGTGGTGATATGCCCGCTGTCCACGAGGTCACCGAGCAGCACCTTGACGACGCTGACGGGCAGCATCAGGTGGCCGGAGACCTCGGCGACCGACAGGGCGCCGCCGAGGCAGAGGTCCATGAGTCTGCGCTTCTCGGGGCTGAGGCCGCCGAGCGGCCGGTCGCCCTGCGCCATGACCAGCGTGACGAGGTCGAAGGTGTTGCGGGTCGGGTAGGCGCGGCCGTCCGTGACGACGTACGGCCGCACCAGCCCTTTGTCGCGTCCTGGGCCGCGCCGGGGCGGGGTCATGCCGGGCTGCCGGTACCCAGCCAGGGGGCGTCCTGCCGGGGCGGACTGGTGAGTTCCTTGCCGAGCCGGTCGACCAGCTTCTGCATGCGGTAGGTGACGGCCTCCATGTCGACCTCGTCGGTGGCGGAGACCGCGAGGTACGCGCCGGGGCCGGCGGCGATCAGGAAGACGTAGCCGTGCGCGAACTCGACGAGCGTCTGCCGCCAGGGGCTCTCCTCGTGCGAGCAGAACTCGCCGGTGGAGCGGCTGATCGACTGGAGGCCGGAGAGTCCGGCGGCCTGCCGCTCGGCCTCGTCGCGCCCGATGCCCTGGGAGTGGGCGCGGAGCATGCCGTCGGCGGAGAGCAGGATCGCGTGCCGGGCCTCCGGCATCTTCACGACCTCGTCGAGCATCCAGCCCAGCTCGTTGTTCATGTGGTCGTTCACGCGTGGGGGTTCCCTTCGTCTTCGGTGGCGTCGGCGGCGCTGCGGCCGAACCTCGTGCCGCGGGCGAACGCGCCCATGCGGCGGGCGGTCTCCTCCGCGGTCCGTTCCTGCGGGGGTTCCGCGACGGGGGCCTCGCCGTATCCGGCGCCGGGCCCGTCCGGCTGCTGGGGTCCGTCCGGCCGCGGGGGCGCGGCCTGTCTGCGGCGCCGCTTGGGCAGGCCGCCCGCGGTGGCTCCGTGGACCGCGCCGGGCGGCCCGGAGTGGGAGGCGTACGGGGCCTGGGCCGGGGCCTGGCGCTCGTACGGGTCCGGGAGCTCGTCCGCCGCGGGCGCCGGGGCCGGTGCGCGCCGGGGCGGGCGCTGCTGCGCGGGCGGCGGGGCGGGCGCGGCGGCGGCCGGCGCGTCCGCGTCGAGGTGGGTCAGCAGGGCGCTGGGCAGGAAGAGCACCGCCCGTACGCCGCCGTAGGGCGACCGGGTGTCGACGGAGACGCTGAAGCCGTAGCGGGCGGCGAGGACGCCGATGGCGGCGAAGCCGAACTGCGGCGGGTCGCCGAGCCGGGAGACGTCCGCGACGCGCTCGCCGCCGAGCAGGGCCGCGGCCTGCTGCACCTCGTGGCCGTCCATGCCGACGCCGGCGTCGTCGATGACGATGCAGGCGCCGTTGTGCACCGGCTGGAGGCTGACCTCGACGGTGGTGTTGGGCTGCGAGTGGCGGGCCGCGTTGTCGAGCAGCTCGGCGACGGCCAGCACGACGGGCTCCACGGCCCGGCTGACGACGGCGATGTCGGCCTGACTGTGGACCTGGACGCGGCGGTAGTCGCGGATGCGGGACTTCGCGCCGCGGACCACGTCGGTCATGGCGGAGGCGGCGCGCTGGCGGCCGGGCCAGGAGCCGCAGAGCACGGCGATGGCCTGGGCGCGGCGGCCGAACTGGGAGTTGGCGTGGTCGATCTCCAGCAGGTCGCTGAGCACGTCGGGGTTGTCGTGCCGGTCCTGCATGTCGGAGATGGACAGCTGCTGCTCGTGGGCGAGCCCCTGGAGGGCGCGCATCGACGCCTTCAGGGCCGCCTTGGCCGACTGTTCGGCGCGCGCGTTGGCCTTGTCCCCGGCCCGGTGGAAGAGGTCCATCACGGTCTGCAGGCTGTGCGCGTACGCGGTGCCGGTGAGCCGCTGGTCGAGCAGGCCGGGCGGGGGCACCGGCTGGTTCGCGGAGTCCTCGATCGCGGGGATCCGGACCGTGGCCAGGTGGTGCATCTCCTCGTCCCGCGCCCGCAGGCTGCTCTCCAGAGCAGCGGCGCGCTTTCGGGCGCCCGCGGTGATCTGCCGTTGGCGCACCAGCAGGACGAGAGTCACCGCCAGGGCGGCCGCCAGGCACCAGATCACCGCCGCCGGTATGTGATCAGTCATCAATTCCTCAGGGGCAAAGGGGGCATGAGCGAGTGGAGAGACGGGTCGGCGTCCCGGCGCCCGCCCGCAAGCGGAACGCGGTGATCATCCTAACCACCCCCGTGACCGTGCGTCCGAGTCTCGTCACAACGTTTGGATGGCGGCAGCGGCCGCGATCCCAGGTAGCGTGGTCGCCGAAACGGCACGGCCGACCGGCACTGCCCCGTGGTGGCCCCGGCAGGGGCTCGGAAGGATGATGAACGATGGCTGCCCACATCACAGCACTCAGGGAAGGTGCGAGGTAAGGGCGTATGCACATCGTCATCATGGGCTGCGGCCGCGTGGGCTCCGCCCTCGCACAGACCCTTGAACAGCAGGGGCACACCGTCGCGGTGGTCGACCAGGACCCGACGGCGTTCCGGCGGCTGGGGGCCGGCTTCGGCGGGCGCCGGGTGACCGGCATCGGCTTCGACCAGGACACCCTGCGCGAGGCGGGCATCGAGGAGGCCGGGGCCTTCGCCGCGGTCTCCAGCGGCGACAACTCCAACATCATCGCGGCCCGGGTGGCGCGCGAGATGTTCTCCGTCGAGAACGTCGCGGCCCGTATCTACGACCCGCGCCGCGCCGAGGTCTACCAGCGCCTGGGCATCCCGACCGTGGCCACCGTGCGGTGGACCGCCGACCAGATGCTGCGCCGGCTGCTGCCGTCCGGCGCGGAGCCGCTGTGGCGGGACCCCAGCGGCGGCGTGCAGCTCGCGGAGGTGCCCACCTCCGACGCATGGGTGGGCCACAAGGTCAGCAGGCTCCAGGAGGAGACCGGGGTGCGCGTCGCGTTCATCACCCGGCTGGGCGAGGCGATCCTGCCGACCTCGCAGACGGTCCTCCAGGAGGGCGACCTGGTGCACGTGATGATGCGCACCGACGAGGTCGGGCAGGTCGAGGCGGCGTTCTCCGACGGCCCCGAGGAGGGCCAGCGGTGAGCGGCGTGCACGACGCGGCCGCCGGGCCGCAGAACGCCGGCGCGTGCCCGCGCCGGACGCGCCCACAAGCGAACGGAGAGGTGCTGTGAGGGTCGCTATTGCCGGTGCCGGAGCGGTGGGCCGCTCCATCGCGGGCGAGCTGCTGGAGAACGGGCACGAGGTGCTGCTCATCGACAAGACGCCGACCGCCATCTCGGTGGAGCGGGTGCCGCAGGCGGAGTGGCTGCTGGCCGACGCGTGCGAGATCACCTCGCTGGACGAGGCGGCGTTGCAGCGCTGCAATGTGGTGATCGCGGCGACCGGCGACGACAAGGTGAACCTGGTCGTCTCGCTGCTCGCCAAGACGGAGTACGGGGTTCCGCGCGTCGTGGCGCGCGTGAACAACCCGAAGAACGAGTGGCTGTTCAACGAGTCCTGGGGCGTCGACGTCGCCGTCTCCACCCCGCGGCTGATGTCCGCGCTGGTCGAGGAGGCCGTGAGCGTCGGCGACCTGGTGCGGCTGATGCGCTTCAGCCAGGGCGACGCCAACCTCGTCGAGCTGACGCTGCCGCCCGAGGCCGCGCTGGCCGGCACCCGCGTCGGTGACGTGGACTGGCCGGAGGACACCTCCCTGGTCACCATCATCCGCGGCAACCGGGTGCTCACGCCGAGCCAGGAGGACGCGCTGGAGGCCGGCGACGAGCTCCTCTTCGTGGCCGCGCCCGCGCGCGAGGAGCAGCTGGAGGACCTGCTGTCGGTCCGCAGGGAGGACGCTTCGGCCTGAGGGCCGGGCCCGTGCCCGTACAGCCGCGACGGCTCTGAGGGTCGGGGCGGCCCCTGCCCGTACGGCCGCTACGGCGCCCCTGCGCCCGTACGCGCCTCTGCCCGTACCAAAGTCTGTGCCCCCGGAAACCACGCGGTTTCCGGGGGCACAGGTCGTGTACGAGGCGTACGGGCCTCAGCGCCGGTGGCGCGCCTGGCCCGGCTGCCGGGGCTCGGCCCCGGTCGTCACGACGGCGTCGCGCGCGACACCGTCGGCGGGGGCCGCCCCGTTCTTCGCCGCGCGCTCCGCGGTCTCCTCGGCCTCCATCTCCGCGATCACGTCGATCGGCGGCGGCGCCTTGGCGAGGAAGATCCACGTCAGATAGACGCAGAGCAGGAACGGCGGGATGCCCAGCGCCACCTTGACCCAGCCCAGCTGCGTGGCGTCGCCCCACCAGTACAGCGGGAAGAGCACCGCCGACTTGGCGAACAGGATGAGGCCCCACGCCCAGGTGGACTTCGTGTACGCGCGGAAGCGCCCCGGGTTGCGGGTGCGCCAGGAGAGGTTCTCCTTGAGCATCGGGCCGAGCAGCACCCCGATGAGCGGGAACCGGCAGAGCGCCGAGACGATGTACGCGACGGCCAGGCCCAGGGTGTAGAGCATGCCCGGCAGGTAGAAGTTCTTGGCGTCGCCGGACATCATCGCGAAGATCGCGCCGAAGGCGACCCCGAAGACGCCGCTGAGCGCGTGCTTGAGGGTCTGCCGCCGCACCAGGCGGGCCACGGCGAGCACCGCGGTGAGCGCCAGGGACGCGATGGCGGCGGTGTGGATGTCGCGGTTGATCGTGTAGATCAGCACGAAGACCAGGCCGGGCACGGTGGTGTCCACCATGCCCCATACGCCGCCGAACGCCTCCAGCAGCGCGGTGTCGGCCGCCGCTTTGCCGGGCGCCGCCGGGTCGTGCGCGCCGGGGTCCTGATCGGTGGTGGTCGGCTTGTCGGTAGACGGCACCGGCTACTCCTGTCCGAGCGGTCGGAGTTCGTATTTGGGGTTGAAGAGCACCCGGCGTCCGTGGCTCATGGCGATGCGGCCGGAGGCGATCAGTTTGCGGCCGGGTTCGATCCCGACGATGGACCGGCGGCCCAGCCACACCACGTCGAGCGCGGCGGATCCGTCGAACAGCTCGGCCTCCAGCGCGGGCACGCCCGCCCGGGGCCGCAGCGTGACCGTCCGGAGAGTGCCCGTGACCTTGACTATCTGGCGGTCGTCGCAGTCGCAGATCCGGGTGCAGCCGGCGGACTGGGTGTCCTGCTGCAGCTCGGCGGAGTGCAGCTCCTCCTGTGAGGTGGACAGCCGGTCCAGCATCCGGCGGAAGCGGCCGGTCGGCTTCTCGGTTCGGGGTACGGCACTCATGCAGCCAGCGTACCGGGGGCAGCCCAGGTGAACGCCCCGCAATCACTGCTCGAAGCGGTATCCCATGCCGGGCTCGGTGACGAAGTGCTTGGGATGCGACGGATCGGCCTCCAGCTTGCGGCGCAGCTGCGCCATATAGACCCGCAGATAGTTGGTCTCGGTGCCGTAGGAGGGGCCCCAGACCTCCTGGAGCAGCTGCTTCTGGCTGACCAGCCGGCCGGTGTTGCGGACCAGCACCTCCAGCAGGTGCCACTCGGTGGGCGTCAGCCGTACGTCCCGGCCGCCGCGGTTGACCTTCTTGGCGGCCAGGTCGACGGTGAAGCCGTCGGTCTCGACGACGACGGCGTCGTCGGGGGTGCCGGCGGGCTCGGCGCGGCGTACGGCGGCGCGCAGCCGGGCGAGCAGCTCGTCCATGCCGAAGGGCTTGGTGACGTAGTCGTCGGCGCCGGCGTCCAGTGCCTCGACCTTCTCGTCCGAGGTCTGGCGGGCGGAGAGGACCAGGATGGGGACGCGGGTCCAGCCGCGCAGACCCCGGATGACCTCGACGCCGTCCATGTCGGGCAGGCCGAGATCGAGGATGATCACGTCGGGGTGGCGGGCGGCGGCGAGCTGGAGGGCGGTCGCGCCGTCGGGGGCCGCGTCCACGTCGTACTTCCGCGCCTTCAGATTGATCACGAGGGCGCGGACGATCTGCGGCTCGTCGTCCACCACGAGCACCCGGTTCATTCGGTGGCCCGCCTTTCTGGGGTTGTCCTGTCGGTGTCAGGGTTCATGAGATGGCCTGGGCCGGGAGGTCCGGGCGTACGGGCGGGCGGCCCGGCGCGGCCCGCAGGGTGAGCACCATGGTCATGCCGCCGCCGGGGGTGTCCTCCGCGGTCAGCGTGCCGCCCATGGCCTCGGCGAAGCCGCGGGCTACCGCGAGGCCGAGGCCGACGCCCGCGCCGCGTGGTGCGTCGCCATAGCGCTGGAACGGCTCGAAGATGCGGTCCTTGGCGCTGTCGGGGACGCCGGGGCCGCGGTCGGCGACGCGCACCTCGACCCGTTCGCCGAGCGCGCTGGCGGCCACCAGGACGGGCGCGTCGTCGGGGCTGTACTTGACGGCGTTCTCGACGAGGTTGGCGACGCTGCGCTCCAGCAGGCCGGGGTCGACGGCGACCATCGGCAGCGTCTCGGGGATGTCGAGGGTGACGCTGCCCTCCGGCACGCCGCCGAGTGCCATCGGGACCACCTCGTCGAGGTCGATCTCGCGGATCAGCGGGGTGACGGTGCCGGTCTGGAGCCGGGACATGTCCAGGAGGTTGCCGACGAGGTGGTCGAGGCGGTCGGCGCCGTCCTCGATGCCCGCGAGCAGCTCCGCCTCGTCCTCGTCGGACCAGGCGACGTCGTCGGAGCGGAGCGAGGTGACGGCGGCCTTGATGCCGGCCAGCGGGGTGCGCAGGTCGTGGCTGACGGCGGCGAGCAGGGCGGTGCGGATGCGGTTGCCCTCGGCGAGCTCCTGGGCGCGTTCGGCCTCGCCGACGAGCCGCTGCCGGTCGAGTACGACCGCGGCCTGGGCGGCGAAGGCGGCGAGCACCCGGCGGTCCTCGGCGGGCAGCACCCGGCCGGAGAGGGCGAGCGCCATGTGGTCGCCGACGGGCATGTCGACGTCCGCCTCCTCGGGCCGGGTCAGCGTCCGGGGGCCGACGCTGCCCGCGCAGGTCCAGGGCTCGACGTCGCCGGCCCGTTCCAGCAGCGCCACGGACTCCATCGCGAAGGTCTCGCGGACCCGTTCCAGCAGGGCGTCCAGGCTGGTCTCGCCGCGCAGCACGCTGCCCGCGAGGAAGGAGAGGATCTCGGACTCGGCGCGCAGCCGGGCGGCCTGGTGCGTACGGCGGGCGGCGACGTCCACGACGGAGGCCACCGACACGGCCACCGCGAAGAAGATCACGATGGCGACGAGGTTCTGCGGGTCCTGGACGGTGAGGTTGTGGGTGGGCGGCGTGAAGTAGAAGTTGAGCAGCAGCGAGCCGACGGCCGCGGAGGCGAGGGAGGGCAACAGCCCGCCGAGGAGCGCGGCGACGACGGTCAGGAAGAGGAAGAGCAGCACGTCGTTGGCGAGCCCCGGGCCGTCGTCGTCCAGCTGGGTGAGGAAGAGCGAGAGCAGGATCGGGGCGATGACGCCGGCGCACCAGCCCGCGACGATGCGGGGGCGGCCGAGCCGGGTGCCGCGCGCCACCGGCAGGCCGCGGCCCTTGGCGACCTCCTCGTGGGTGACGATGTGCACGTCGAGGTCGGGGCCGGAGTCGCGGGCGACGGTCTGGCCGACGCCGGGGCCGAAGATGTACTGCCAGGTCTTGCGGCGGCTGGAGCCGAGCACGATCTGGGTGGCGTTGACGCCGCGCGCGAATTCGAGGAGCGAGCTGGGTATGTCGTCGCCGATGACGTGGTGGAACGTGCCGCCGAGGTCCTCGACCAGGGTGCGCTGGACGGCCAGCTCCTTGGGCGAGGCGGAGGTCAGTCCGTCGCTGCGGGCGATGTAGACGGCGAGGATCTCGCTGCCGGAGCCCTTGGCGGCCATCCGGGCGGCGCGGCGGATGAGGGTACGGCCCTCGGGGCCGCCGGTGAGGCCGACGACGATGCGCTCGCGGGCCTGCCAGATGGTGGAGACGCTGTGCTCGGTGCGGTACTGGCGCAGGTATTCGTCGACGCGGTCGGCGGTCCACAGCAGGGCCAGCTCGCGCAGCGCGGTGAGGTTGCCGGGCCGGAAGTAGTTGGAGAGGGCCGCGTCGACCTTGGCGGACTTGTATATGTTGCCGTGCGCCATGCGGCGGCGCAGCGCCTGCGGCGACATGTCGACCAGCTCGATCTGGTCGGCGCGGCGCACGACCTCGTCGGGCACGGCCTCGCGCTGGCGCACGCCGGTGATGGACTCGACGACGTCGCCGAGCGATTCGAGGTGCTGGATGTTGACGGCGGAGATGACGTCGATGCCCGCCTGGAGCAGCTCCTCCACGTCCTGCCAGCGCTTGGTGTTGCGGGAGCCGGGGACGTTGGTGTGGGCGAGTTCGTCGACGAGGGCGACGGCGGGGCGCCGGGCGATGACCGCGTCGACGTCCATCTCGGGGAAGACGGTCCCCCGGTATTCGAGTTCGCGGCGGGGCACTTCCTCCAGGCCGTGCAGCATGACCTCGGTGCGCGGGCGGTCATGGCACTCGACGAAGCCGACGGCGACGTCGGTGCCGCGCTCCATGCGGCGGTGCGCCTCCGACAGCATCGAGTACGTCTTCCCGACCCCCGGTGCCGCCCCCAGATAGATCCGAAGCTTGCCGCGTCCCATGGCCCCATCTTCTGTCCCGGGCCGACTCTGCGCCCTGTTTATCTCCACGCACTGTCGACCTTACGGCCAAGGATTCGGACAAATGGCCTGGGGGACGGTGTCCGGCCGGGTATTGACGCAGCTCTGACGCCTGTCGCCGCGGGGCGCGGCGGGGACGCGGCCATGGGTCACGCCGGGATCGTGCCGCACGTTCTGCCGGGGGCTCCGCCAAGGGCTCTGGCAGGGGGCTCGCCGCGGGTCCTGCCGCGGATAATTCGGCTGCCCCCGCCGCCCGGCGCTGCCAGGATGCCCCGTATGGCTGACGTACGTACCGCGCATACGGCGGATCTGGACCCGGCGACGCTGAAGGCCGCACGGGCCCTTCTCGACGACGCCTTCGACGGGGACATGTCGGACGAGGACTGGGACCACACGCTCGGCGGCATGCATGTGCTGCTGTGGGAGGACGGGGAGCTGATCGGGCACGGGGCGGTGGTCCGCCGGCAGTTCCTGCACGCGGGCCGGGCTGTGCGCGCCGGATACGTGGAGGGCGTGGGCGTACGGGCGGACCGGCGCGGCCGGGGGCACGGCTCCGCGCTGATGGACGAGGCGGAACGGCTGCTGCGCGGCGGCTACGAACTGGGGGCGCTGTCGGCCTCCGACGAGGCGGTCGGCTTCTACGCGGGGCGCGGCTGGCAGCTCTGGCAGGGCACCACGTCGGTGCTCGGGCCGACGGGCATCGAGCGGCTGCCGGACGAGGAGGGCGGCGTCTTCGTGCTGCCGGTGAGCGCGGAACTGTCGCCGGACGGCGACCTGGCGTGCGACTGGCGGTCGGGGGACGCCTGGTAGCGGGGGCGGTACGGGCGCGGGCCGGGGGTACAGCACTCCCCCGGTGTCGGCGGATGAGGCCGGGAGCGCCCCCAGACCAGTGGTGCCGGGCCCGGCCGCAGCCACGCCCGCCGGGTCGGGGTACGGGCCGGGGCGCCGCCCAGACCCGTAGCCAGCCCTGCGTCAGCCTCGACGGTACGGCCGGGTACGGGCCGGGAGCGCCCCCAGACCGGTGGTGCCGGGCCCGGCCTCACCCCCGCCCGGCGTCGGCGGTGCGGCCGCCTGCCGGGTCGGGGTGCGGGGCACGGTCCCGGCGGCTGAGCAGGTCCGCCAGGCCCTGGCGGGTGGCGGCCAGGACGACGCGGTCCTCCGCGCTCAGCACGTAGTCGGCGGACAGGTCCCAGTCCAGACCGGGACGGCGCTCGCCGTCCCTCGGCGGCGGGGCCTCCGCCAGGTCGTCGAGGCGTTCGCCGGGGGCGGTCGTGTCCAGGGCCAGCACTCGCCAGGCGCCGGGCCGGAACGCCTGGGCGACGGTGAGGCCCGCCAGTTCCGGGTGGGCCTTGACGTCGAGGGCGACGAAGAGGAGGACCTTGCGTTCGACGGGGATCGCGCCCAGCATCCGGCGGCCCATCATCGCCCCGGCGAAGGCGGGCGCGGCGAGCGAGGAGACGCTGCGGCTGCGCGTCAGCGCCTGCGGGTGCGAGTCGCGCAGGGTGCGGTAGACGGCGGCGGCGAACCGGTCCTCGTACAGCCGCATCACGGCCCGTACGTCGGGCTTGCAGGCGCGGGCGGACAGCACGGCTTCCAGGTTGGTGGTGTCGCTGCTGGTCAGGGCCAGTACGGCTAGGCTGGCGCCGATCTTCGCGGCCTCCAGTACGCCCTCCTCCGTCACGTCGCCGATCACGGTCGGCACGCGCAGGTTCCGGGCGAGGGCGATGCCGCGCGCCTGCGGGTCCTGTTCGACGCACACCACGGGGATGTCGAGTTCGCGCAGCCGGGCCAGTACGCGCGTACCGACCTTCCCGAGTCCGAGCAGCACCACGTGGCCGGAGAGCCCGCGCGGCGGGCGGCGCAGCGTGGACGCGGTGCGGAAGGTGCCGAGGCCCTCCAGGGCGGCGGCGACCAGCAGCGGGAGCAGCAGCAGTCCGGTGAGCCCGGAGAGGAGCTGGAGGAGCTGGCGGCCGAGGGGTTCGCCGATCGCCGGGTCGTCGATGGCGAACAGGTCGAGCAGCGAAAGGTACGCGGCGTGCGCCGGGTCCTCGTCGGTGACCAGCCAGGAGGCGACGGCCAACGCGCCGACGGCGGCCGCGAGGCCGGCGAGCGACCAGCGGAGCCGGCGCGAGAAGAACGAGCCGAGCGGCAGGGCGCGGGCGGCGAACCGGGACGGCGGGAGCGCCGGTCCCATGTGCGTGACCGTCTCCAGCACCATCGTGCCGCGGCCGGCCGCCCGCGCCACCTCGTCATCGTCGGGCAGCAGCAGCGGTTCGTCGGCGCTTGGGTCGCCGTCCGAGGAGCCGTCGCGCGGGGCCGAGAGGACGGCGAGGGCGCACAGGGCGCGTTCGCGGCCTCCTCCCCCGCCGGGCGGACGTTCGGCGGCGCGCAGGAGCGCGCCGCCGGCGGGGATGACCTTGCTGCTGCCCGCGATGGCCGCGGCGACCAGCGCGGGGGCGGCGGTGTCGGCGTCGGACAGCACGGTGGTGGACGCGTCGGTGGCCTCGGGGTCGAGGTCGGGGGCGGAGACCAGGGCGGCCTGGTCGAGGAGTTTCTCCAGGTGCTGGCCGAGCCGCCGGTTGTAGAGCCGGATGACCAGCCGCAGCCGGGGGTTGAGGCGCCGGGCCCGCAAGGCGGCGTGGATGTTGGTCTCGTCGTCGTCATAGACGAGCGCCAGCGCCTCGGCGTACTGCACCCCGGCCTCGATGAGCGCCTCGTCGTCGGGCTCGGCGGCCTCGACGATCCGTACGGGCTGCGCGGGCGCACCGCCGGCCGCGGCCGGCCCCCTGCCGCCCACCGCCCCGGTCACCCGCCCGAACAGCGCCGCCGCCCGCCCCGCCATGGCGGAGGGCTGACGGCGGTCCGTACGGGCTCCCGGCAACAGTGCGGTGACGCGCTCGCTGTAGACGCCGGAGAGCTCGGCGGCGAGCCGGTGCACCAATCCGTCGTCGCCGCAGACCACCATGTGCGGGGCGGCCGCGGGCTGTTGGGACTGCTGAGGTAGAGGAGACACCCGTCAAGGGTGCCTTGCGGACACCCTCGACGGACCCTTGGAGCAGCGACCGTTCGCCGCACCGGGCCGACTGATCCCAGTACCTGACGGTGTGTCCGTACGCACCGCCGACTCTCGCGACGTGCCGCGCCCGCACCAGTCGAGGACGACGGTTGGTGCGGCACGGCACGCCGTTCGGAGCCGCGATGACTGCCTGACGCCTCAGTTCTTCGCGAGCTTCTGGAGAGCGATGTTGAGTTCCAGGACGTTGACGCGCGGGTCGCCGAGGAAGCCCGCGATGCGGCCCTCGGTGTGGTCCTCGACCAGTTCGGCGACCTTGGCCTCCGGCAGGTGGTTGGCCTTGGCCACGCGCTGGGTCTGGAGTTCGGCGTAGGCCGGGGAGATGTCCGGGTCGAGGCCGGAGGCGGAGGCGGTCAGGGCGTCCGGGGGGATGGCGGACGGGGAGACGCCGTTGAACTCGGCGATGTCCGTGCGGCGCTGCTGCACCGAGGTGAGCAGGACCTTGCTGTCGGCGGCCAGGTTGGAGGCGCCGGAGACGGTGAGGTGGTACTGGGTGTTCTCGGTGTTGGGGCCCGCTGCCGAGGGGCGGGACTGGAAGTACTTCGGGTCGGGCAGCGGGTTGCCGGCCTTGTCCTTCTTGTCGAGCGTGTAGGTCTGGCCCAGGAGGGAGGAGCCGGCGGGCTTGCCGTCGGACTTCACCTCGGAGCCGTTCGCCTTGGAGTGGAAGGCCGTCTGGGCGATGCCGGTGACGACCAGCGGGTAGATCACGCCGCAGACCAGGGTGAGGACGAGCATGGCGCGCAGGCCCGCCCCCAGCAGCCGGACCGTGCCGCGTACGGAGTTGTTCATGACGTCACCCGATGCCAGGAATGAGGGAGATGAGCAGGTCGATGATCTTGATGCCGATGAACGGGGCGACGAGCCCGCCCAGCCCGTACAGGCCGAGGTTGCGGCGGAGCATGGAGTCGGCGCTCATGGGGCGGTAGCGGACGCCCTTGAGGGCGAGCGGCACCAGCGCCACGATGATCAGCGCGTTGAAGACGACCGCCGAGAGGATCGCGGACTGCGGCGAGTGCAGGCTCATGATGTTGAGCTTGTCGAGGCCGGGGTAGGCCACCGCGAACATCGCCGGGATGATCGCGAAGTACTTCGCGACGTCGTTGGCGATCGAGAAGGTCGTCAGCGCGCCACGGGTGATCAGGAGCTGCTTGCCGATCTCGACGATCTCGATGAGCTTGGTCGGGTTGGAGTCCAGGTCCACCATGTTCCCGGCCTCCTTGGCGGCCGAGGTGCCGGTGTTCATGGCCACGCCGACGTCGGCCTGGGCCAGCGCGGGGGCGTCGTTGGTGCCGTCGCCGGTCATCGCGACGAGCTTGCCGCCCGCCTGCTCCCGCTTGATCAGCGCCATCTTGTCCTCGGGCGTGGCCTCCGCGAGGAAGTCGTCGACGCCGGCCTCCTCGGCGATCGCCTTGGCCGTCAGCGGGTTGTCGCCCGTGATCATGATGGTCTTGATGCCCATCCGACGCAGCTCGTCGAACCGTTCCCGCATGCCCTCCTTGACGACGTCCTTGAGGTGGATGACGCCCAGGATCCGGGCCCCGTCCGCGTCTTCGAGGGCGACCAGCAGCGGTGTGCCGCCCGCCGCGGAGATCGTCTCGGTGAGCTGCCGCGCGTCGTCGGCGACCCGGCCGCCGCGCTCCTGGACCCACGCGATGATCGAACCGGAGGCGCCCTTGCGGACCTTGCGGGCCGCCCCGTTCTCTTCGAGGTCGACGCCCGACATCCGGGTCTGCGCCGTGAACGGCACCCACTCCGCGTGCTCCAGTTCGCCTTCGTGGCGCTCCCGGAGCCCGTACTCCTCCTTGGCGAGTACGACGATCGAGCGGCCCTCCGGCGTCTCGTCGGCGAGCGAGGAGAGCTGGGCGGCGTCGGCGACCTCGGCCGCCGTGGCGCCCTTGACCGGTACGAACTCGGCGGCCTGCCGGTTGCCGAGGGTGATGGTCCCGGTCTTGTCGAGCAGCAGGGTGGAGACGTCGCCCGCGGCCTCGACCGCGCGGCCGGACATCGCCAGCACATTGCGCTGCACGAGCCGGTCCATGCCCGCGATGCCGATCGCGGAGAGCAGCGCGCCGATGGTGGTCGGGATGAGGCAGACCAGCAGGGCGGCGAGCACGATCATCGTCTGCTCGGCCTTGGCGTAGATCGCGAAGGGCTGGAGGGTGACGACGGCGAGCAGGAAGACGATGGTGAGCGAGGCGAGCAGGATGTTGAGCGCGATCTCGTTCGGCGTCTTCTGCCGGGCCGCGCCCTCGACCAGGTTGATCATGCGGTCGATGAAGGTCTCGCCCGGCTTCGTCGTGATCTTGATGACCACGCGGTCGGAGAGCACCTTGGTGCCGCCGGTGACCGCGGACCGGTCGCCGCCGGACTCGCGGATGACCGGCGCCGACTCGCCCGTGATGGCGGACTCGTCGACGGACGCGACGCCCTCGACGACGTCGCCGTCGCCGGGGATGATGTCGCCGGCCTCGCAGACGACGAGGTCGCCGACGCGCAGTTCCGTGCCGGGCACCCGCTCCTCGCTCCGGTCGGCGCCGGAGCCGTTCAGGCGCCGCGCGACCGTATCCGTCTTGGCCTTGCGCAGGGTGTCCGCCTGCGCCTTGCCGCGGCCCTCGGCGACGGCCTCCGCCAGGTTGGCGAACAGGACGGTCAGCCACAGCCAGACGGTGATCGCCCAGCCGAACCAGTCGCCCGGGTCCTTGACGGCGAGGACGGTGGTGACCACCGAGCCCACCTCGACCACGAACATCACCGGGGACTTGATCATCACCCGCGGATGGAGCTTGCGGCACGCGTCCGGGAACGACTTCAGCAGCGCCTTCGGGTCGAAGATGCCGCCGGAGACGCGGCCCTGCTCCGCCTCCGCCGAGTGCTGCGCCGCGCCCCCTTCGGGCGTGCGTACGGGTGTCGCAGTGGACATGGGGTCCTCAACAGAAGTGTCTACGCGGCTCATGACAGTCCCTCCGCCATCGGCCCGAGGGCCAGCGCCGGGAAGTAGGTGAGACCGGTGATGATCAGGATCACGCCGACCAGCAGCCCCGCGAAGAGCGGCTTGTGGGTGCGCAGGGTGCCGGCCGTCTCGGGCACCGGCCGCTGCTCGGCGAGCGAGCCGGCCAGGGCCAGTACGAACACCATCGGCAGGAAGCGGCCGAGCAGCATCGCGAGGCCGATCGTGGTGTTGTACCAGGGCGTGTTGGCGTTGAGGCCGGCGAAGGCGGAGCCGTTGTTGTTGGCGCCGGAGGTGAAGGCGTACAGCACCTCGGAGAAGCCGTGCGCGCCGCTGCCGTGCACCGAGTTGGTGGCGGTGTTCAGGATGGAGTCCGGCGGTCCGGCGAGCGCCATCGACAGGGCGGTGAAGCCCAGTACCAGGGTCGGCGTGATGAGGATGTAGCACGCGGCCAGCTTGATCTCGCGGGTGCCGATCTTCTTGCCGAGGTACTCGGGCGTGCGGCCGACCATGAGCCCCGCGATGAACACCGCGATGATCGCCATCACGAGGATGCCGTACAGGCCGGAGCCGACGCCGCCTGGCGCGATCTCGCCGAGCATCATGCCGAGCAGGGTGAGGCCGCCGCCGAAGCCGGTGTACGAGGAGTGGAAGGAGTCCACCGCGCCGGTCGACGTCAGCGTCGTGGCGACCGCGAAGATCGACGAGCCGCCGACGCCGAACCGCTGCTCCTTGCCCTCCATCGCGCCGCCCGCGGCCTGGAGGGCCGGGCCGCCGTGGTGGAACTCGGTCCACATCATCAGCGCCGTGAAGCCGATCCAGATCAGCCCCATGGTGGCGAGGATCGCGTAGCCCTGCCGGACGTTCCCGACGAGCTTGCCGAAAGTGCGGGTGAGCGCGAACGGGATCACCAGGATCAGGAACGGCTCGAAGAGGTTGGAGAGGCCGTTGGGGTTCTCGAAGGGGTGGGCGGAGTTGGCGTTGAAGTAGCCGCCGCCGTTGGTGCCGAGCTCCTTGATGACCTCCTGCGAGGCCACGGCGCCGCCGTTGACCTGCTGGCCGCCGCCGGTGAGCTGGCCGATCTCATGGATGCCCGCGAAGTTCTGGATGGCGCCGCACGCGACGAGCACGAGCGCGCCGAGGACCGCGATGGGGATCAGGATGCGGACGGTGCCGCGCACCAGGTCGGCCCAGAAGTTGCCGAGGTTCCCGGTGCGGGATCGCGCGAAGCCCCGTACGAGCGCGATGGCCACCGCGATGCCGACGGCCGCGGAGACGAAGTTCTGCACCGCGAGGCCGAGCGTCTGGACGGCGTGGCCCATGGCCTGCTCGCCCGAGTACGACTGCCAGTTGGTGTTGGCGACGAAGGACGCGGCGGTGTTGAACGCCTGGTCCGGGCTGATCGCGTGGAAGCCGAGCGAGAGGCCCTTGGGCAGCACGCCCTGGGCCCGCTGGAGCAGGTAGAGGAGGAGCAGGCCGGCGGCGGAGAAGGCGAGGACGCCGCGCAGATACGCGGGCCAGCGCATTTCGGCCGCGGGGTTGGCGCCGATGCAGCGGTAGATCCACTTCTCGACGCGCAGATGCTTGTTGGAGCTGTACACGGCGGCCATGTAGTCGCCGAGCGGACGGTAGACCAGGGCCAGCGCCACGAGCAGCGCGAGCAGCTGGAGGACTCCGGCGAGGACGGGGCTCATATCTGTGCTCAGAACCTCTCCGGGAAAACGAGGGCTATGACGAGGTAGCCCAGCAGGGCGACGGCCACGACGAGGCCGACGATGTTCTCGGCGGTCACAGCTTCGTCACCCCCTTGGCGACGAGTGCCACCAGCGCGAAGACCGCGATCGTGGTGACGACGAAGGCCACGTCGGCCATCGTGTGCTCCTAGAGGTTCGGATATGAACGGACCTCTGAAGGAAACCTCCGTTTCGCGCACCCGAATGACCCGTTGACGCCTCCCTTACGGCCATTAGCGCCTCGTTGACGTAATTCATACGCAGACGTCTCAGACCTGCGAAAACGCCGATGGGCCGGTCCCCTCGAAAGGGAATCCGACCCATCGGAACGTTCAAATCCGGCCGCTGGACAGTCCGTGGACCGTCCCGATACGACCGTTGATCAGCGCACTTCGGAGATCTCCGGACCGCGCTGGAGGCGGTCCACGCCGCCCGCGAAGCGCGAGCCCTCGGCCTCCTCCTGCTGCACGCCGTCGGGCATCATCTGGGCGTCGTCCGGGAGTTTCAGGACGATCGGGTCCCGCGGCGCCATCGGGGAGTCGCCGCGCACCACGACCGTGTCCTGGAAGATCTGCTCCAGCAGCCCCGCGGTGTCGGGCTGGACCGCGCCCTGGCCCGAGATCACCCCGCGCAGGAACCAGCGCGGCCCGTCGACGCCGACGAAGCGCACCAGCTGCACCCCGTTGGTGCCGTCCGGCAGCTGTACGGGCACCTGGGCCCGCAGCTCCCAGCCGAGCGGCCCCTCGACCTCGTCCACGACACCGCCCTGCTGGGTGATGCCGCCCGCGATCTCGTCCCGCACCTCGCGCCAGATGCCCTCGCGCTTGGGGGCGGCGAACGCCTGGAGCTGCACGGCGCTGTCCCGCAGCACCAGGGTCGCGGCGACGATGGCGTCGCCCGCGACCTCCACCCGCAGCTCCATGCCCTCGACCCCGGGCACGAAGATCCCGCCCAGGTCCACCCGGCCCTCGCCGGGCTCCCGGACCTCGCTGATGTCCCAGGGACCGTCGGGGCGCGGCCCCGGCGGCAGGTTCGCCGGGGCCTCGTCCGTACCGGACTCCCCGTCCTGCGCCAGCTCCTCGGAGGTCACGCCGTCGTCGAGCTGGTCGACGGTCTCCTCGCTGCCCTTGCGGCGACGACCGAACACGTCACTGTCCTTCCCGGTCGGCTACGACCGAAGCGAATCCATTCCCACCCGTTGCACCGCCCACGGCGGCATGGCCGCCGGTGGACCCCAGGCCGCCCTCGGCCCGCGCCGAGCCGGGAAGTTCCGCCACCTCGTGGAAGCGCACCTTCTCGACCTGCTGGACGACCAGTTGGGCGACCCGGTCGAGCCGCTCGAACCGCACGCTCTCGCGCGGGTCCAGATTGACCACGATCACTTTGATCTCTCCACGGTACCCGGCATCAATCGTCCCCGGGGCGTTCACCATGGAGACTCCGCAGCGGGCCGCCAGGCCCGAGCGGGGGTGCACGAAGGCCGCGTACCCGTCGGGCAGCGCGATCGACACTCCGGTGGGGAGCACGGCGCGCTCGCCGGGGGCCAGCTCGGCCGCCTCGGTGGTGACGAGGTCGCACCCGGCGTCGCCGGGGTGTCCGTACGCGGGAACGGGGACCTCGGGGTCCACCCGGCGGATCAACACGTCAAGGGGGTCACGGGTCACGGGTTCACCTCGAAAGCTCGCGCGACCTTCACCTGGTCGGGGTCGGCGAGGGCGGCGTCGATCTCGGCGGGGCGGCCGTTGTCGATGAAGTGGTCCACCTTCACCTCTATGAAGAGGGCGTCGGCGCGCACCGCGACGGGCCCGTCCGGGCCGCCGATCCGGCCGGTCGCCGTGGAGTAGATCTTGCGGTCGGCGACGGCCAGGACCTCGGCGTCGAGGTGCAGCACGGTGTCCACCGGAACGGGCCGTACGAAGTCGGTCTCCAGCCGCCCCGTCACCGCGATCACCCGCAGCAGCCAGTTCAGCGAGCCGAGCGTCTCGTCCAGCGCGGTGGCCAGCACCCCGCCGTGGGCGAGGCCGGGGGCGCCCTGATGGGCCTCCTGGACGGTGAACTCGGCGGTGATCCGCACCCCCTCGCCCGCCCGGGTCACCAGGTGCAGGCCGTGCGGGGCCCCGTCGCCGCAGCCGAAGCAGCGGTCGTAGTGCGCGCCTATGATCTCGCCAGGCGCGGGTGCGTCGGGGTGCCGCGTCGGCTCCACGGCGCCGGCCGGCGGCGTCAGCGCTGTCGTTCGTCCACTCACAGGGGCTGACCTTACCCGCGCGCGCGGCGGGCAGGCGCTGCCGTGCCAAGCTGGACCGCATGCAGCCTTACGAAGAGCGGCTGACCGCGCCGCGCTCCTGGTGGTTCATCGCGGTCCTCGTCGGCGTCGCGATGGCACTGATCATGGTGCCGTTCGGCACGCTGCCGATCCTCGGCGGTCTGATCGGCGGCGCGGCGGTTGCGTGCGTGGTGGTGAGCTCGTACGGCTCGCCCCGCATCCGGGTGGTCGCGGGCTCGCTGGTCGCGGGGGACGCGAAGATCCCGCTGACGGCGCTGGGGACGCCCGAGGTGCTGGACGCGGAGGAGGCGCGCGCCTGGCGTTCGTACAAGGCCGATACGCGCGCGTTCATGCTGCTGCGCAGCTACATTCCGACGGCGCTGCGGGTCGAGATCACGGATCCGGACGACCCGACCCCGTACGTCTATCTCTCCACGCGCTCACCACAGCGCCTGGCGGCCGCTCTGACGGCCGTACCCGCGTCCTAGGTCCGGTTCCCGCCCTTGACGGCCGTACGCACGTCCTGGGGCCGTTTCTTCGAGCCGCCGGCCGGCGGGACTTCTCAGTCCTCGGTCCCGGGCGGCGAGGGCAGCTCCCGGCCGGCGCCGGACGGCGGGAGCGCGTCCCAGGGCACCTGCTTGGTCCGCAGGTCCTTGCGGACCTTCCCCGCGAGCTTTCTGGTGTCGCGCCGGTTCAGCACCGCGCCGACGGCCGCGCCGACCATGAAGGGCGCGAGGTTGGGCAGGTTGCGGAAGGTGCGCTTGAGGATCTGCTGCCGCAGCTCGCGCTTGAGCTGTCCGCCCAGCGCGGCGTTGACGGTGGTGGGTGCGGTGATGTCGATGCCGCGCTCGTCGGCCCAGGCGCCGAGGTAGGCGATGGACCGCTGCCGGACGGTGCCGGGCGCCCGCAGGCCGTAGACCTCATGGAGCTCGGCGATCAGCTTGAACTCGACCGCGGCGACGCCGACGATCTCGGTCGCCAGTTCCGCGGGCATCGCGGGCGGTACGGGCAGCATGGCCGCCGCGCCGATGCCGGCGCCGACGGTGGAGGTGCCGTTCGCGGCGCCCGCCACCAGCTTGTCCGCGAGCTGTTCCGGGCCGAGGCCCGGGAACTGCGCGCGCAGCGTCGCGAGGTCGCGCACCGGGATGCGCGGGGCGTTGCCGATGATGCGGTCGGCGATGGCGGTCAGGCCCGCCTTGGCGCCCTGTCCGCCCCGCTTGGCGCCGGTCTTCGCGCCACGGCCGACGGCAGCCGCGAGCGAGGCCGTGCGGCCTCGCTCGTCGTTCTGGGCCAGGGCGCGCTGCGAGGCGGCGTCCTCGGTCAGCTCGGGGGTCGGTTCGGGCTGCCGGGAGCGCCGCTTCCGGAACGGGGACGAGCCTGCCATCGCAGACCCGGCCCTCAGGCCGCGCAGTCGCGGCAGATCGGCTGACCGTTCTTCTCTGCGGCCAGCTGGCTGCGGTGGTGCACGAGGAAGCACTCCATGCAGGTGAACTCGTCGGCCTGCCGGGGCAGGACCCGGACGGACAGCTCCTCGTTGGAGAGGTCCGCACCGGGCAGTTCGAGGCCCTCGGCCTGGTCGAATTCGTCGACGTCCACAGTCGACGCCGACTTGTCGTTCCTCCGAGCCTTGAGTTCCTCGATGCTGTCCTCGTTGACGTCATCGTCGGTCTTGCGTGGGGTGTCGTAATCCGTTGCCATGTCGCTCTCCCCCTCTGGGTGTCTGCGGTGTCTCAGCGCACGTAACGCGTGAGAGGCCGGACTTGTGCCCGACCTGAGGCGGAGATTTTGCCTCACATCAAGGTCTGTTACTCAATCGACACCCAACCGCACCCCTGAAGAGGTGATCAGGTTGGGTGGCGATCGGGACCGTACACGGTCCGAAAGTCGCACGGTCACGCGCCATCACGAGTACTTCCCGTGATCAAGACCCCTGGAAACCCGGATTTTCCCGGCCTTACCGCGGCTTTTTCGATCACGGAGCGTAGATGGCTTGAAGTTTGCCCATGTGATCGATCACACACGATCACGGCGTCGGCGGACCATGAAAATTCCGCCCAAAGCGAACCTCTCAAGAGAAGGATCTCAGGCCGGGAGCACGACGCGCATCACGAGGCCACCGCCTTCCCGGGGCTCCGCGGTGATCCGGCCGCCGTGCGCGCGGGCCACCGAGCGCACGATCGACAGGCCCAGACCGACGCCCTTGTCGCTGCCCGTGCGTTCCGTACGCAGCCGTCTGAAGGGCTCGAAGATGTTGTCCACCTCGTACGCCGGGACGACCGGCCCGGTGTTCTCCACCACCAGCAGCGCCTGCCCCCGCTGGCTCTCGGTGGTGACCCGCACCCAGCCGTCCGGGGTGTTGTAGCGCACCGCGTTCTGCACCAGGTTCAGCGCGATCCGCTCCAGCAGCACGCCGTTGCCCTGGACCACGGCGGGCTGCCGGTCGCCCGTCAGCTCCACGTCCTTGGCCTGGGCCTCCGCGCGGGTCTGGTCGACGGCCTGGGTCGCCACCTCGGCGAGGTCCACGGGCTTGCGGTCCACGAGCTCGTTGTCGCTGCGCGCGAGCAGCAGCAGCCCCTCCACGAGCTGCTCACTGCGCTCGTTGGTCGCCAGCAACGTCTTGCCGAGCTGCTGGAGCTCCGGGGACGCCTCCGGGTCGGAGAGGTGCACCTCCAGGAGCGTGCGGTTGATCGCCAGCGGCGTGCGCAGCTCGTGGGAGGCGTTCGCCACGAAGCGCTGCTGCGCGGTGAACGAGCGCTCCAGCCGGTCGAGCATCTCGTCGAAGGTGTCCGAGAGCTCCTTCAACTCGTCGTCCGGGCCGCCCAGTTCGATGCGCCGGCTCAGGTCCGTACCGGCGACGCGGCGGGCCGTGCGGGTCATCTTGCCCAGCGGGGAGAGGACCCGGCCGGCCATCGCGTAGCCGAAGGCGAACGCGACCACGCTCAGCCCCAGCAGGGCCAGCAGCGAGCGGCGCAGCAGCCCGTTGAGGGCGAGCCGGCGCTGGTCCTGCATGCAGTTGTAGAGAACCTCGTTGAACTGGTCCGTCTTGAGGTTGCCGGAGATCCCCGGGCAGGTGTCGTTGGTCGACTGCACGCTGCCGCCCAGCAGCTTGAACGGCAGCTCGTTGCCGACGTGCAGGGCCTGGGCCGCCAGCAGGTAGATGATCGTGAGCAGCACGATCCCGGCCATCAGGAACATCCCGCCGTAGAGCAGGGTGAGCCGTATCCGGATGGTCGGGCGGAACCACGGGAAGGGACGCACGACGGGCTGGCGCGGGTCCCAGGCGGGTTTCGGCGGAGCCGTCGGCGGGGCGGGGGTCGAGGCCATGCGGGGTCAGATCCGGTATCCGGAGCCGGGCACGGTGACGATCACGGCGGGCTCGCCGAGCTTGCGGCGGAGCGTCATGACCGTGACCCGTACGACGTTGGTGAACGGGTCGGTGTTCTCGTCCCACGCCTTCTCCAGCAGCTGCTCGGCCGAGACCACGGCCCCCTCGCTGCGCATCAGCACCTCCAGCACCGCGAACTCCTTCGGCGCCAGCTGCACCTCCTTGCCGTCCCGGAAGACCTCGCGGCGGTTCGGGTCGAGCTTGATCCCCGCGCGCTCCAGGACCGGCGGCAGCGCGACGGTCGTACGGCGCCCCAGCGCCCGCACGCGCGCGGTCAGCTCGCTGAACGCGAAGGGCTTGGGGAGGTAGTCGTCCGCGCCGATCTCCAGGCCCTCCACGCGGTCGCTGACGTCGCCGGAGGCGGTCAGCATCAGCACGCGGGTGGGCATGCCCAGCTCGACGATCTTGCGGCAGACGTCGTCGCCGTGGACGAGCGGGAGGTCGCGGTCGAGGACCACGACGTCGTAGTCGTTGACGGCGATGCGCTCCAGGGCGGCGGCACCGTCGTACACGACGTCGACGGCCATGGCCTCCCGGCGCAATCCGGTGGCTACCGCATCGGCGAGCAGCTGCTCGTCCTCGACGACGAGTACGCGCACGGCGCTGTCCTTCCGTTTGGCCCCTGTGGGCAGGCTGTTAGCCCCTCCATCCTGCCTCCAAGCCCGATAAACCGGCTGTAAGGGGGGCGAGCGGCCGATCATGACCAAGGATTCCTCGCCGCGCCCTCGTCGCATCCTCGCCACGTCCCCGCCACGTCACGGCCGCGCCCTCGACTCGTCCTCGCCTCGTCCTCGCCTCGTCCTCGACGATTCTTCGAGGCTGCCGAGATTTCGACGCGCCGCCCGAGGTTTCCCCTCACTCGGGGTTGGGGAGGACGATTTCACACACCCGCGATCACGCCCTGACTGTGGCGCGCCACACCTCGTTGCCGCTCAGGGGCCACGCACGTGATCGAACCGCCGTCGGCACACCCCCGTGCCATCGACCCATGCCGAGGGGGCGCATCATGGACGCGTTCACCGCTGGAATTCTGCAGCGTATAGAGAGCACTCAGACCGATCTCGACCAGGCCCGCGAAGCAGGCGACGACTTCCTCGTCGAGGTCGAGCTGGCAGAACTGGACGACCTGCGCCGGCTGGCCGCCGAGCACGGCGTCGAGGTCACCGCCGCCTGAGTCACGCCGCCCCGGACCCCGGGGCCCGACCGAACGGCACCACCCACGCAGCGAAGCGCCTCCGCACCGACTCGGTGCGGAGGCGCTTCGTGTTGCCCGCCCGGGGCCCCGGACGCTCGGTCGGCCCCGTTCCCGTACGGACGGCCGTACGGCCCCACACCGCCCTTCCCGGGGCCGGTCGACCGGATGGGTCGGCGGGCGGCTCCCCGGCGGCGTGAGACGGCCCGTACGCCCCGTACGGGCGTCTCGGCGGAGCCCCGTCAGTCGTGCCAGGCCCCCAGGTTGTCCAGCAGCTCCTGGAGGGGCTCGAAGAGGCCGGGCGGGGCGGCGACGGCGAGCTCCCCGGAGAGGGGATCGCCGGGGCGGCCGCCGGTGCGGGCCCCCGCTTCGCGGGCTATGAGGGCGCCCGCCGCGAAGTCCCAAGGGTTCAGGCCGCGCTCGTAATAGCCGTCCAGGCGGCCGCAGGCCACGTCGCACAGGTCGATGGCGGCCGAACCGGCGCGCCGGATGTCGCGGACGCGCGGCAGCAGATCGCGGACCACCCCGGCCTGGGCCGCCCGGCGTTCGGTGAGATAGCCGAAGCCCGTGCCGATCAGGGCCTGCTCGAAGGCGGGGGCGGGGCGGCAGCGCACCCGCTCGTCGCCGGCGTACGCGCCCTCGCCGAGGACCGCACGGTAGGTCTCGCCGCGCATCGGCGCCGCGACGACGCCGACCACCGCCTCGCCGTTCAGCTCGGCGGCGATGGAGACCGACCAGGAGGGCAGGCCGTACAGGTAGTTCACGGTGCCGTCGATCGGGTCGATGACCCAGCGCACGCCGCTGCTGCCCGGCGTGCTGGCGCCCTCCTCGCCCAGCAGCCCGTCGTGCGGGCGCTCCTCGGCGAGGAAGGCGGTGATCAGCTTCTCGGCGGCGATGTCCATCTCGGTGACGACGTCGATGGGGCTGGACTTGGTGGCGGCCACGCCGAGATCGGCGGGGCGGCCGTCGCGCAGCAGCTCGCCGGCCCGGCGGGCCGCTTCGAGCGCGACGGCGAGGAGCTCGTCCTTGAGGGGTCGGTCGGTCACGGCACTCCTAGATCGTGTGGGGCGGCGGAATCGGCCGGCGTCGTACGGGCGCGCCGGTCACTCGGCGGCGCCCGCGGCGGCCGGGCGCGGGGTCCGCGCGGGGCAGCAGCCCACCGGGCAGACGTCGTGGCTGGGGCCGAGCGCGCCCAGCGCGCAGCGCTCCGGCGCGGCGCCGCGCTCGGTCGCCGCCCGCTCCAGCACCAGGTCCCGCACGGCCGCGGCGAAGCGCGGGTCCGAGCCGACCGTGGCGGCGCGGGCGACGGGCAGGCCCAGCTCCTGGGCCTTCGCGGCGGCCTCGGTGTCGAGGTCGTACTTGACCTCCATGTGGTCCGAGACGAAGCCGATGGGGACCATCACGGCGGCCGGTACGCCCTCGGCGTGCAGGGTCTCCAGGTGGTCGCAGATGTCGGGTTCCAGCCAGGGGATGTGCGGGGCGCCGCTGCGGGACTGGTAGACGAGCTGCCAGGGGTGCTCGACGCCGGTCTCCTCGCGGACCGCTTCGGCGATCACGCGGGCGACGTCAAGGTGCTCGGCGACATACGCGCCGCCGTCGCCGTGGGCGGGCACGGGGCCGGAGGTGTCGGCGGCGGCGGTCGGGATGGAGTGCGTGGTGAAGGCCAGCTGCGCCCCGGCCCGCAGCCCTTCGGGGAGCTCGGCGAGGGCGGCGAGGGTCGCGTCGACCATGGGCCGTACGAAGCCGGGGTGGTTGAAGTAGTGCCGCAGCTTGTCCACGCGCGGCGGCTCGACGCCCTCGGCCTCCAGCGCGGCGAGCGCGTCGGCGAGGTTCTCGCGGTACTGGCGGCAGCCGGAGTACGAGGCGTACGCGCTGGTGGCCAGGGTGAGGACGCGGCGATGGCCGTCGGCCACGAGCTGCCGCAGCGTGTCGGTCAGATACGGCGCCCAGTTGCGATTGCCCCAGTAGACCGGGAGGTCCAGGCCGTTCTCCGCGAAGTCCTTGCGGAGCGCCTGGAGCAGCTCGCGGTTCTGCGCGTTGATCGGACTGACGCCGCCGAAGAGGAAGTAGTGCTGCCCGACCTCTTTGAGCCGCTCGCGGGGGATGCCCCGGCCACGTGTGACGTTCTCCAGGAACGGCACGACGTCGTCCGGGCCTTCCGGTCCGCCGAAGGAGAGCAGGAGGAGGGCGTCATACGGGGCGGGGGCTGGCTGATCCGACATACGTCCGATCCTGCCACCCCCCTCTGACAGTCCGACCCTGCCACCCCCTTCCGGCAGGCGGAAAATACCGGTGCGGCCGATGGCGGCCCCCCCGTAACCTGTATCGGCCACGAACATCCCTTACCGGTGGAGTCCACCCCTTGCCCAGTCCCTACCGCGCGATATTCGCCGCCCCCGGCGCGAAGGGCTTCTCGACCGCCGGCTTCTTCGGCCGGATGACGCTGTCGATGATGAGCATCGGCATCGTCACGATGATCTCCCAGCTCACCGGCCGGTACGGGCTGGCCGGCGCGCTCTCCGCGACGGTCGCGGTCGCCGACGCGGTGGCCGGACCGCAGATATCCCGGCTCGTGGACCGGCACGGGCAGCGCCGGGTGCTGCGCCCCGCGACGCTCATCACGACGGCGGCCCTCGCCGGGCTGCTGGTGAGTACGCAGCAGCGGTGGCCGGACTGGACGCTCTTCGTCTTCTCGGCGGGCGTCGGCTGCGTGCCGAGCGTCGGCGCGATGGTCCGGGCCCGCTGGGCCGCGATCTACGGGGACTCGCCGCACCTGCTGCACACCGCCTACAGCGCCGAGTCCGTGGTCGACGAGGTGTGCTTCATCTTCGGGCCGATCATCTCCATCGGCCTGTCCACCTCCTGGTTCCCGGAGGCGGGGCCGCTGCTGGCGGGCTGCTTCCTGATCGGCGGCGTCTTCGCGCTGACCGCGCAGCGCGCCACGGAGCCCGTACCGCACCCGCGCGGTGAGCACTCCAGCGGCTCCGCGCTGCGCGCTCCGGGGCTCCAGGTGCTGGTGGCGACGTTCGTGGCGACAGGGGTGATCTTCGGCTCGCTCGACGTGGTGACGGTGGCGTTCGCCGACGACCAGGGCCACAAGTCCGCCGCCAGCCTGGTGCTGGCGGTGTGCGCGCTGGGGTCCTGTCTGGCCGGCGCGGTCTACGGGCTGCTGCGCTTCAAGAGCGAGCCGTCCCGCCGCTGGCTGCTGGGCGTCTGCGCGATGGCCGTGAGTATGATCCCCCTCCAACTGGTCGGGAACCTGCCGTTCCTGGCCGTGGCGCTCTTTGTCGCGGGCCTGTCCATCGCGCCGACGATGGTGACCACCATGGCCCTCGTCGAGCAGCATGTACCGCGCGCGAAGCTGACCGAGGGCATGACGTGGACGAGCACCGGGCTCGCGGTCGGATTCGCGCTCGGCTCGTCGGCCGCCGGCTGGGTGGTGGACGCGTCCGGGCCCGGGGCGGGGTACGCGGTGTCCGGCGTGGCGGGTGCGCTCGCGGCCGCGGTCGCGTTCCTCGGGTACCGCCGGCTGCGGCCGGCGCCGCATCGGGAGGGGTCTGGCGCACATGACCGAAACGAGCAGCGCGTGGCGTAACTGGGCGGGGAACGTCGTGGTCCGGCCCGCTCGGACCGTTGCGCCCTCCAGCTCCGAGGAGTTGGCGGCGGCGGTCCGCAAGGCGGCGGAGGACGGCCTGCGGGTGAAGGCGGCGGGCACGGGCCACTCCTTTACGGCGGCGGCGGCCACGGACGGACTCCTGATACGGCCCGAACGCCTCACCGGCGTCCGGGAGATCGACCGTGCGGCCGGGACCGTGACGGTCGCGGCGGGCACCTCGCTCAAGCGCCTGAACGAGACGCTCAGCGCGCACGGGCTGTCGCTGACCAACATGGGCGACGTCATGGAGCAGACGGTCTCCGGCGCCACCAGCACCGGAACGCACGGCACCGGCCGCGACTCGGCCTCGACTTCTGCCCAGATCACGGGGCTTGAGCTGGTGACGGCGGACGGTTCGGTGCTGACGTGCTCCGAGAAGGAGAACCCGGAGGTGTTCGCGGCGGCCCGGCTCGGCCTCGGCGCGCTCGGGGTGATCACGGCCGTCACCTTCGCCGTGGAACCGGAGTTCTGGCTGCTGGCCCGCGAGGAGCCGATGCCCTTCGACCGGGTCACGGCCGAGTTCGAGCAGCTCGTGGCCGAGAACGAGCACTTCGAGTTCTACTGGTTTCCGCACACCCGCAACTGCAACACCAAGCGCAACAACCGCAGTCCGGGCCCGGCCGCGCCGCCCTCGCCGCTGAGCGCCTGGATCGAGGACGAGTTCATCTCCAACGCCCTCTTCAGGGCCGTCTGCGCGCTGGGCCGGGCGGCGCCCGCGACCATCCCGCCCGTCGCCAGGATCTCCAGCCGCGCGCTCTCGGCCCGTACGTACACCGACATCCCGTACAAGGTCTTCACCAGCCCCCGCCGGGTCCGCTTCGTGGAGATGGAGTACGCGCTGCCGCGCGAGGCGGCCGTCGCGGCGCTCCGCGAGTTGAAGGCGATGGTCGAGCGCTCGCGCCTGCGGATCAGCTTTCCGGTGGAGGTACGGACCGCCCCGGCCGACGACATCCCGCTCTCCACCGCCGCCGGCCGCGACACGGCCTACATCGCGGTGCACCAGTACCGGGGCACCCCGCACCACGCCTACTTCTCCGCGGCCGAGCAGATCATGACGGCGCACGGCGGGCGGCCGCACTGGGGGAAGCTGCACAGCCGCGACGCCGCGTATCTGGCCGGGGTCTATCCGCGCTTCGGCGAGTTCACGGCGCTGCGGGACCGGCTGGACCCGCAGCGCCTGTTCGGCAACGACTACCTGCGGCGCGTGCTCGGAGCCTGAGCCGGCGGCCAGGTGCTACGAGCCTGAGCTGCCGCTACGAGCCCGACTCGGCGCCCTGGGCGCCGGCCGCCGCGGCGTCGTTCTGCGGCGCGCCGGGGTCGGGGTTCTGGTTCCCGCTGCCGGGCTTGTCGTCGTTCTGGCCGCTGCCCTTGCCCTTGTCCTTGCCGGTGCCCGTGCCGCCGTCCGCGCCGCCCTGGTCCGTGCCGCCCTGCGACTGCGAGGGGGTGGGGGTCGGCTGCCGCGTGGGCGTCGAGTCGCCGCCCGCCGGGTTCGAGGGCGTCGAGTGCGGCGACGGCTTGTCGCCGCTGCCGCTGTCGCTGCCGCCGCCGGACTGGTCGGTGTCCGGGGACTGCGTCGAGCCGTTGCCGGAGGTGCCGCCCTCGGAGGACTGGCCGGTGCCGGGGGTGCCGGTCGGCTTCGACGGGGCGTGGTTCCCGGAGTCGTTCGAGCGGAAGATCTGCTGGAAGGTGGTGCCGCTCTTGCCGTCCGGCGTGGAGCCCGTGGCCAGTTCGACGACGGTGACGGTGACCATCGCGAGCACGAAGATCACGACCGCGTGGAGCAGCGGGCTCTTCCAGCGCCGCAGCCGCGTGCCGTGCGTGGTGGACGCGGTGAACTCCTCGGAAGAGACCTCCCCGGGACCGGACGCCTGGTCCCCGCCCTTGGCCTGCCGCAGCAACTGGGTGGGGTCCTCGGCCCGCGGCAGCATCTGCGTCGCTTCGACGCGCGGCAGCATCTGGGTGGCCTCGGCCCGCTTGAGCAGCTGCGTACGGTCCGGGTCGGCATCGGGGTGGGCGTCGCCGTCGTGCTCGCCCTGGCCGACCGCCGGGAGCATGGTCGTCGCCTGCTCGTCCCCGGAGGAATCATCGCGCCGGCGGTCACCGTCCGTGTCCGTGACGGGGACTTGGCGCGCCTTCGGCTTCGCCAGCACCGTCACATCACGGATCTGTTCACCCGTTCGCCGGAAGAGATGCTGAAAAATCGTGCCGCCCGTGGTGGCCACGACACTCACCACGCCCGCACCGATGATCGTTCCGTAGACGCCGAGCTTGCCCGCGAGGAGCGCGGCGATCACGGCGGCCAGACCGCTGCCGGCCACCTGGGCGACACTGAGATCCAGCCGCTTGCCTTGCGGTTTTTCCTCGCTTTCGTCCTTTACTTGCATCTCCAGCCTCTGCTTGCCCATTCGCTCCACCCTGCATAGAGAAGGGACTTATGGGCGATCCGATCAGTTCCGATTTAGGTGATTGTGTGAACCTCGCCACTCACACCACCCCCAGGGGTGAACGGGCCGGCGATCAACTCCCTTGCCCCGCGAGAGGTTCCATGGCGCGCCGATCCACCCAGGTGGCCCGAATGGAGTACTGTGGCGAGCCCTGGCCCGGTATCCCGTCCGGCTGCCCGGACTCACGGGAGAGGGCCCCGGAAGGCCCTCCTCCGGAGGACGCAATACGGCACGGGAAGCGGCTGTACAGGGAAAACGACACGGTCACCGAGAGTGGCGAACCGGTAACCGTGGCATAACGGCGCATCGGGTCCCCGACCCGACACGCCGGTCAACTCGGCAATGTTGTGGCAGGCTGCACCCGGGCAGGCCACACTCGACTAGCGGAAGCAGCGACGCACGTGACGTCGGCAGGCACCACCCGGGAGGTCCCCATGCCCGAACTGCGTGTCGTGGCCGTCTCAAACGACGGCACACGGCTGGTGCTCAAGGCTGCGGACAGCACGGAGTACACGCTTCCGATCGATGAGCGGCTGCGCGCCGCCGTGCGCAACGACCGCGCCCGCCTCGGCCAGATCGAGATCGAGGTGGAGAGCCACCTCCGCCCGCGCGACATCCAGGCCCGTATAAGGGCCGGAGCCTCCGCCGAGGAAGTCGCGCAGATGGCGGGCATCCCCGTCGACCGCGTCCGCCGCTTCGAGGGCCCCGTGCTCGCGGAGCGCGCCTTCATGGCCGAGCGGGCCCGCAAGACGCCCGTACGGCGCCCCGGCGAGAACACCGGACCGCAGCTCGGCGAGGCCGTTTCGGAGCGGCTGCTGCTGCGCGGCGCCGAGAAGGACACCGCCCAGTGGGACTCCTGGCGGCGCGAGGACGGCACCTGGGAGGTCCTCCTCGTCTACCGGGTCGCGGGCGAGATGCGCTCGGCGAGCTGGACCTACGACCCGCCCCGGCGGATCGTTCAGGCGATGGACGACGAGGCCCGGGTCCTGATCGGCGAGAGCGACGACACGCCCGAGCCGAGCTTCCCCTTCGTGCCGCGCATCGCCCGGCTGCCCCGGGACCGGCCGCTCGACCGCGCGCTGGACCGGCAGTCGTCGGCGTCCGCCCCGGAGCCCGAGCCGGAGCCGCCCGCCGAGGACGCGCCGAGGGAACGCGACTCCCTGACCAGCCTGCTGGAGGCCGTGCCCAGCTTCCGGGGCGACATGATCGTGCCGGAGCAGCCCACCGGCGACACGTCGGAGGAGCCGGACGAGGACGAGCCGGAGGCGGTCGAGCCGCCCGCCCCGGCGGCCAGCGCCGGATCGGCCTACGCGGACGTGCTGATGCCGCGTTCGGTGGGGGGCCACCGGGACCGGCTCACGGGCACCACGGACCGGCAGGCCGAGGCCGACGGCGTCCGACCAGGGCGGCGTGCCGCCGTCCCGAGCTGGGACGAGATCGTCTTCGGCACCCGCCGCAAAAAGCAGGAGTAACAGGCCACCGCTCTCTGGCTTGCCGACTGCGGAATCGTTGCGCCTGTGATCGTCCGGCCCACCCGCCCGGTGCCGCCGGACGGCTCAGGCCCCGGGCGAGGGGCGGGTGGGGCGAACGTGACAGGACTCGCTACGGCCGGAGCACGGGCCGAAGGCGACGCCCGCGGCGCGGCCCCCGGCCCGAGCGGCGGGCCCGGTCAGCCCGGCTCGGCCCCCGTGGCGACCGGGCGGGCGATGTCCGCGGACCATTCGCTCCAGGAGCCGACGTACAGCGCCGCCGGGATGCCGGCCACCGCCAGGGCCAGCACCTCATGAGCGCCCGACACGCCCGAGCCGCAGTAGACGCCGACCTCGGTTTCGCCGGTCGCGCCCAGGGACGCGAAGCGGGCCGCCAGTTCGGGGGCCGGGTGGAACCGGCCGTTTTCCGCCACGTTCTCCGCCGTGGGCGCGGACACCGCGCCGGGGATGTGGCCGCCGACCCGGTCGATCGGTTCGACCTCGCCCCGGTAGCGCTCCCCCGCCCGCGCGTCGAGCAGGACGCCCCGGCGGGCCAGCGCCGCCGCGTCGTCGGCCGCCAGCAGCCCCGCCGCCCCCGGCTCCGGTTCGAAGTCGCCCGCCTCGGGGGCCGGGGCCTCGGCGGTGAGGGCGCCTCCGGAGGCCGTCCACGCCGCCAGGCCGCCGTCCAGGACGCGTACGTCCGTATGCCCCGTCCAGCGCAGCAGCCACCAGCAGCGGGCAGCCGCCCATCCCTGGCCGCCGTCGTAGACGACCACCGCGCGGTCGGCGCCGACCCCGGCGCGGCGCATCGCGGCGCCGAAGGCCGCGACGTCCGGCAGCGGGTGGCGGCCCCGTTCCCCCGCCGGGCCCGCGAGTTCGCCGTCGAGGTCGATGTACACGGCTCCGGGGATGTGCCCGGCCTCGTACTCCGGGCGGCCGGGCGGGCCGCCGAGCTGCCAGCGGATGTCCAGGAGAACCGGTGGCTGAGCCGCCGCCGACTCGCTCGCGAGTTCGGATGCGGTGATGATGGCATTCATAAGGCCCATCCTCGCGCAGTGACCGGCGCCCGCGTCCGGCGTTCCGGTCCCGCGGCGGCGATGGGCCGATACCGGACGGCAACGGCGCCGAAACGGATGCGACATGCCGATTCGGGCAGGCTCCGGGGGGGGAACCCGCCAAATCCGGCGCGGCCGGGGCGCACGCCACGACAGGCGGTGCGAACATCTGGACTTGCCCCGTCCCCGTACCACCCCGCGCGCCGCAGACCGGCCCGGGCGACACGGCCACCACGATGGTCTAGGAGAGAGTGACGATGACCGAGGAAGCGACTCGGCGCACCCCTGGAACGCCATGCTGGACCAGCCTCATGGTGCACAGCCTGGCCGCGACCCAGGAGTTCTACAGCGGCCTGTTCGGCTGGACGTACCACTCGGGCCCGGGGCAGCTCGGGCCGTACGTGCGCGCCGAACTGGACGGCCGCCCCGTGGCCGGAATCGGCGAGCTGCCGCCCGACCGGCAGCTGCCGGTCTCCTGGACGACGTATCTCGCGAGCGACGACGCCGACATCACGGCCGAGCGGATCAGGTGCTGCGGCGGCACGGTGGGCGTCGGGCCCCTCGAAGCGGAGGAGGAGGGCCGGCTGGCCATCGCCTTGGACCCGTCCGGCGCGACGTTCGGCGTCTGGGAGGGGCGCCGCCACCTCGGCGCGCAGGGCGCGGGCGTCCCCGGCACACCGGTCTGGCACGAGCTGCTGACCTGCGAGACCACGATGATCGCCAAGTTCTACGAGTCCGTCTTCGGCTATGAGACCGAGGCCGTGGTGGCGGCGGACTTCGACTATCTGAACCTGACCGTGGACGGTGCGCCGGTCGCCGCGATCCACGGAGTCGGCAGCGCCCTGCCCCGCGACCAGGGGCCGCGGTGGATGACGTACTTCGAGGTGGCGGACACGGACGCGGCGGCCCGCCGGGTCACCGAGCTGGGCGGCCGGGTGCTGGCCCCGCCCCGTGACGCCGCACCGGGCCGGCTGGCCACGGTCGCGGACCCGGAGGGGGCGGTCTTCTCCCTGCTCCGCAGCGCGACGCCGGTCCCGCAGGCCGGCTGAGCGGAGGGCCGGGACGGGGAGGATCGTACGGGCCCGGGCTCGCGCCCGTACGGGGCGGGCCGGGCGCGGGGGCGCCGCGTCAGCGGCGCGCCTCGGCGTCCACCGGCAGGACGTCCGGGGAGAGCGCCCCGGCCCCGGCGGCCGCCGCCGTCATGCGGCGGATGTGGTGGCGGCGGCACAGCACCTCGTACCCCACGGTGTCCTGCGCCCCGTCCACGTCGCCGACGACGACCTGCGCGCCCTCGACGACCATCTGGCCGGCGACGGTACGGGCGTTGTGGGTGGCCCGTGCGCCGCACCAGCACAACGCCTCCACCTGGAGCACCTCGATCCGGTCGGCGAGTTCGACGAGCCGCTGGGAGCCGGGGAAGAGCTTGGTGCGGAAGTCGGTGGTGATGCCGAACGCGAAGACGTCGAGCGCGAGGTCGTCGACGACGCGGGCCAGCTGGTCGATCTGCTCGGGGGCGAGGAACTGGGCCTCGTCGGCGATGACGTAGTCGGCCCGGCCGCCCGCGGAGAGGTGGGCGACGACGTAGGCGTAGAAGTCGAAGCCGTCCGCGGCCTCGACGGCCTCGGTGACCAGGCCGAGCCGGGAGGAGAGCTTGCCCTCCCCCGCCCGGTCGTCGCGGGTGAAGATCATCCCTTGCAGGCCGCGGGCCGAGCGGTTGTGCTCGATCTGCAGAGCGAGTGTGCTTTTGCCGCAGTCCATCGTTCCGCTGAAGAACACCAGCTCGGACATGAGGAGGCGAGGGCCTTTCGGTCGTGCGGGGGCGAGATGCGGGGGAACGGAGGTTCAGGTGCGTACTTCGAGGAGCGGAACGAACTGCTCCACGGGGGTCATCGAGCCGTGCAGGCCGACCATCATCGACTCGTTCGGCTCGGTCCGCGAGGCCACGATGGCGATGTCGTCGCGGGCGGCGGCGACGACGTCGCCGATCCGGCCGCGCACCCGCTCGTCCACGCCGTCGCCGGGCCGCCCGAACCAGCCCGCCTCGATCGCCTCGTCGCGGCCCGCCACCCACATCTGCTCGCCGAGCACCTCGCGCCAGCAGGCCAGCACGTCCCCGGCCGCGCCCGGCACCGCGTACACATGGCGGCAGCGGCCCTCGCCGCCGAGGAGCGAGACGCCCGCGCTCAGCTCCCAGTCCTCGTCGAAGTCGATGCGCGACTCGGCGTCGAAGGGGATGTCGATCATGCCGTGGTCGGCGGTGACGTACAGGACGGAGCGGGGCGGCAGCTGCTCGGCGAGGCGCTGGGCGAGCCGGTCGACGTACATCAGCTGGCCGCGCCATTCGTCCGAGTCGACGCCGAAGCGGTGGCCGGCCCCGTCGACCTCGCTGTAGTAGGTGTAGACGAGCGAGCGGTCGGCTGCCCCCAGCCGGTCGGCGGAGAGGTCCATGCGGTCCTCGCCGAGCTGCCGGCCGTGGAAGGTCCCGCCGCTGAGCGCGATCTTGGTCAGCGGGGTGTGCTGGAAGTCGGGGGCGGACACCTGGCAGGTGTGCACGCCCGCGGCGTCAGCGAGCTGGAAGACCGTGGGGTACGGCTGCCACACGTACGGGTCGGTCCAGGGCTGCCAGCGCAGCTGGTTCATCAACTGGCCGGTGGCCGGGTCGCGGACCGTATAACCGGGGAGGCCGTGCGCGCCGGGCGGCAGTCCGGTGCCGACGGAGGCCAGGGAAGCAGCCGTGGTGGCGGGGAAGCCCGCGGTCATCGGCTGCCCGGTGCCGTTCATGGAGCTGCCCAGCAGCGAGTGCAGGAACGGGGCCTCGGCGGGGTGGGCCTTCAGCAGCTCCCAGCCGAGGCCGTCGATCAGGAAGACGCAGGCGCGGTCGGCGGGCTCCAGGTGGAGGCCGGAGGTGATGCCGGGGACCTCCAGGCCCGCGGCGACGGCGGGCAGCAGGTCGGAGAGGGCGCCCGCGCCGTAGCGCGGGAGGGGGGCGGAGCGGGGGTCGAGCGGGTGCGGGTCCTGCCAGGAGGTGGCGGGGCCGGAGGCGTAATCAGTCATCAGCGGCCGGTCGCCGCCGTCGCCTCGGACAGGGACTGCGCGAACGCCAGGGTCTGCCGCACGGTGTCGGGTCCGTCCCCCGCCTCGCTGACGCGCAGGCTCAGGTCGTCGGCGGTGGAGGAGCCGGTGTAGCCGTGGTCGGCCTCGCAGTTGGGGTCGCCGCAGGCGGCGGGCTCCAGGTCGAGGCGGGCGACCGCGCCCCAGCCGATGGTCAGGACGACCTCGCGGGGCAGGGTGCCGGGGGTGTACGACTCGGGGTTGGCCACGACGCGGCTGAGCACCACCGAGGAGATCCGGCCGAGCTTCACGGACTCGGTGGAGGTGGTGGCGTACGGCGACGGCGAGGTGCCGTCGGCCGCCTGCTCGTCGGTGTGGCTCACGATGAAGCGGGTGTCGGTCAGCACGAGGACCGTGACATGCCGGCGGACCTCGTTGGAGTCGAAGGTCGTCTCCTGATGAACCAGATAGGACACGACCGGCTCACCGCCCACGGCGGCCTCCACCGCCTCGGCCACGAGGGCCGGGTAGTAGCCGCTGCGCTCGATCGCCGCGCGCAGCCCTTGGGTCGTCGTACCGGTCTTCGCCATACGCCCATCCTACGGGGCGTATGGGTCTCAGTAGGCGGGCAGTCGGCGGGGGCCCAGGTCGGTGCGGACGGGCGGGGGTGCGAGGCGCAGTGTCGCGCCCAGGACCTGGAGGCCGTGCGGGGCGACGACCACGGGTTCGAGGTCGGCGGCGACGACCTCGGGGTGGTCGTCGACGAGGCGGGAGACCCGCAACAGGAGTTCTTCGAGTGCCTTGGTGTCCACGGGAGTGGTGCCGCGCCAGCCGAAGAGGAGCGGGGCCGTCCGGATGGAGCGGATCAGCTCGGCGGCGTCCCGGTCGGTGGCCGGTACGAGCCGGTGCGCGGTGTCGCCGAGCAGCAGGGAGGGGGCTCCGGCCAGCCCGAAGGAGAGCACGGCGCCGACGGCGGGGTCGATGGTGGCCCGGACGACCGTGTCGACGCCGCGCGGGGCCATCGACTGCACGACGAGCCGCAGCTCCTCCGGCTTGCCGAGCAGTTCCGTCAGCTCGGCGTAGGCGCGGCGCAGTTCGCTCTCGCCGCCGAGGTCGAGGCGGACCCCGCCGAGGTCCGCGCGGTGGCGCAGATGGGGCGCGGTGGGCTTGAGCGCGACGGGGTAGCCGAGCCGCCCGGCGGCGCGTACGGCCTCGTCGGGACCGGGTGCGGGGAGGGCGGGCAGCACGGGAATGCCGTACCGGGCCAGCAGCCGCTGGGTGTCCGCGGCGGACAGCTGAACGGAGCGGGGGGCGGGTGCGGCCGGGGCCTCGCCGAGTGGGGGGCCGTCGCCGCTCGCCCGCGCGGCGCGCCCGTACGCGGCCTCGCCGTGCGCGGCGAGCAGCACGTCGATGTCGGCCGCGGCTCCGGCCTCGTCGATGTCCTCGAACTCCGGCACCCGCCCGGGGGCGGCCGCCCCCTTGCGCCACTGCGCGTACCGCGCGGCCTGGGCCAGCGCCCGTACGGCCCGCTCGGCGGCGGGGTAGGAGGGGATGCCGCCCGCGGCGGGGCCCGGCGCGGCTTCCGGGTCCTCCTGGGGCGCGGCCAGCGCCTCGGCCAGGCCCGGTATTTCGAGGTGGACGACGGCCACCGGCTTCGCCGTCGGGGCGGCGGCCAGCGCCTCGCGCAGGGCTGCCGCGAGCTGTGCCGCCGAGGCGTCGCCGACCCAGGGGATGGCGGTGACGACGACGGCGTCGCAGAGGTCGTCGGCGAGGGCGTCGGCGAGCGCCGCGCGAAAGTCGGCCGGTCCCGCCCCCGTGGTGAGGTCGCGCGGCGGCAGCGGGCGGAGCCGCTCGGTGAGGCAGGCGTCGTAGGTGAGGAGGGCGAGGGAGTCGGAATTGCCGAGGATGGCGACGCGCGGGCCGCCGGGCAGCGGCTGGGCGGCGAGCAGCAGCCCGGTGTCGGCGAGCTCGGTGACGGTGTCCACGCGGATGACCCCGGCCTGGCGGAACAGGTCGGAGACGGTGGCGTCGGGGATGCGGGTCATGGGCACCGCGTGGCCGCTGGGCGCGGTGCCGCCGTGCCGGGCGCCCTTGACGACGACGACCGGTTTGACGGCGGCGGTGCGCTTGGCGAGGCGGGTGAACTTGCGCGGGTCCCCGATGGATTCGAGGTACATGACGACGACGGCGGTGTCCGGGTCGTCGTGCCAGTACTGGAGGAAGTCGTTGCCGGAGACGTCGGCGCGGTTCCCGGCGGAGACGAAGGTGGAGACGCCCGCGAGCGAGGCCGCGCGCCGGTGCAGTCCGGACAGCAGCGCGATGCCGATGGCGCCGGACTGGGAGAACAGCCCCACCTGCCCGGCGGCCGGCATCTCGGGCGACAGCGAGGCGTTGAGCCGGACGCCGGAGGCGGTGTTGATGAGGCCGAACGCGTTGGGGCCGATGACGCGCATGCCGTACGAGCGGGCCTGGCGGACCAGCTCGCGCTGGCGGTCGCGGCCCTCGGGGCCGCTCTCGGCGTACCCGGCGGAGAGGACGACGAGGCCCTGCACGCCGTGCTCCCCGCAGTCGGCGACGACGCCGGGCACCTGCTCGGCGGGGACCGCCACGACGGCCAGGTCGACGGTCTCCTCGATGTCGCCGACCGAGCGGTAGGCGGGCACGCCCTCCGGCCGCAGCCGCGAGGAGCCCGCCGGGAAGGCGCGGTTGACCGCGTACGCACGGCCGGTGAAGCCGCCCTCCAGGAGGTTGCGCAGGGCGGCGCGGCCCACGCCGCCGGGCTCCCGGCCGGTGCCGACGACGGCGACCGCCCCGGGGGCGAGCAGCCGCTGCACGGAGCGGGCCTCGGCGCGCTGCTCGCGGGCGCGCTGGACGGCGAGGGACTGGTCGGTGGGCTCCAGGTCGAATTCGAGGCGGACGACGCCGTCCTCGAAGGAGCGCTTCTGGGTGTACCCGGCGTCCGTGAAGACCTTGATCATTTTGGTGTTGGCGGGCAGCACCTCGGCGGCGAACCGGCGGATGGAGCGCTCGCGGGCGACGGCCGCGATGTGCTCCAGGAGGGCGGAGGCGACGCCGCGGCCCTGGTGCGCGTCCTGGACGAGGAAGGCCACCTCGGCCTCGTCGGCGGGGGCGGTGGCGGCCATTCCGCGCGCGTCGATGCGGTCGTAGCGGACGGTGGCGATGAACTCGTCCCCGACCGTGGCGGCCAGGCCGACCCGGTCGACGTAGTCGTGGTGGGTGAAGCGGTGGACGTCGCGGTCGGACAGGCGCGGGTAGGGCGCGAAGAAGCGGTAGTACTTCGACTCGTCCGACACCTGCTCGTAGAAGCTGACCAGGCGCTGCGCGTCCGCGGCGGTGATGGGCCGGATCTGCGCCGTGCCGCCGTCGCGCAGCACGACATCGGCTTCCCAGTGGGTCGGGTACGCGGCGTGCTCCGACGGCGTGTGCATGGGGCCAGCGTACGACCGGGCACTGACAGACCCTCCGCTCGCGTACACCGGAGGGTCGGGGCAAGGTGGGCAGGGGCGCGGCGGACGAGGGAGCACGGCAGGTGGAGGCGGGTGCGGACGGGCCGGGCGGCACAATGGAGGAGGGAGCAGGGGGGCGGCACGGTGCCGGACGTCACCGCAGGAGCGACCGGGCACCGTGAGAGACTGGTCTAGACAACCAATGACGACTTGAAGGGCAACACCATGGTTGAGCGCCGCGTCACCGTCGGCTGGGCCGAGGGGCTGCACGCCCGCCCCGCGTCGATCTTCGTCCGTGCCGCGACCGCCTCGGGCGTCCCCGTGACGATCGCCAAGGCCGACGGCAACCCGGTCAACGCCGCCTCCATGCTCGCGGTGCTGGGCCTGGGCGCCCAGGGCGGCGAGGAGATCGTTCTCGCCTCCGAGGCCGACGACGCCGAGGCCGCGCTCGACCGCCTGGCGAAGCTGGTCGCCGAGGGGCTTGAGGAGCTCCCGGAGACCGTCTGATTCGGGTTCACCGGCGCGGCACGGCCGCGCGACGGGCCGCGGCGACCGATCACGGTCGCCGCGGCCCTTCTTCGTGGGGCTCCCCGCCGCCGCCGATTCACCGGCCGGCTCTCCCGCGGCGCACGCCGAAGACCCCGGCCATGCGGTCCGGGGTCTTCGGCGGTGCTTTGCGCGCGTGAGGCGCGCGGGATCAGAGGCTGACGCCGTGCGCGCGCAGGTACGCGACGGGGTCGATGTCCGAGCCGTACTCCGGGGACGTACGGGCCTCGAAGTGCAGGTGGGGGCCGGTCACGTTGCCGGTGGCGCCCGAGAGGGCTATCTGCTGGCCAGGGGTGACCGGCTGACCGACGGAGACGCCGATGGAGGAGAGGTGGCCGTACTGCGTGTACGTGCCGTCGTTCATCTTGATGACGATGTTGTTGCCGTACGCGCCGCCCGGGCCGGCCTCGACGACGGTGCCCGCGCCCACGGAGTGCACGGGGGTGCCCATTCCGGCGTGGAAGTCGACGCCGGTGTGGCTGCCGGAGGACCACAGTCCGCTGGACGCCTTGTAGGCGGTGGAGACGTACGAGCCGTCGACCGGCAGGACGAAGGCGTTGAGGCGCTTGCGCTCCTCGTCGCGGGCGGCCTTCGCCTTGGCGGCGCGCTCCGCGTCGGCCTTCCGCTTGGCCTCGTCCGCGCGCTTCTTGGCCTCGGCGGCCTTGGCCCTGGCTGCGGCCTCCGCCTTCGCCTTGGCGGCGGCCTCGGCGGCGGCGTGCTGCTGGGACTCGGCCTGGGCCCCGATGCTGTCGGCCACGTCGTTGCTCATGACGACGGCCTGGGTGAGGCCGGTGTCCTCGATCTTGGGAGCGGGGTCGCCGCCGGACGCGAGGGCCGGGGAGGCGAGGCCGGCGACGACGCCGGTGGCGGCCAGGGTCGCGACCCCCGCCGCGTTGGCGCCGACACGCACGGCGCGGCTCGGACGACGGTGCTTCCCGGTGGCACGGGTGAACGCCATAGGTACGGCTGATCCTTTCCTTCCTTCTCGCCTACCGGGTTAGCTGACGGGTTCGGAGCAGGAAGGTCTCCTACGGGTCCCTCCGGGAAGGGGCCCGATTCACCCCAGGGACGTGTGGGTCCCCGGCTCCCCTGGCTCACGCCATTGGGGACTCGGCGATGGTTGTCCGGGGCCGCGGCTGCGACTCATATACGACGGACAACCGCCATGAAGCTAAACGGGCCTTCTTTCAATCGGCAAACAGAACCGCGATTTTGTGCCCTACGCCACACGGCAGACACGCAACCACTCCGATAAACCGGACAAACGGCGGGGCGCGAGGGCCCCATAGACCCCTCGCGCCCCACTCGTCCCGTTATGGGACCTTCGCGACAAGACCCTCGCGGCCGTCGCGTTCCCCTCAGCCGGAGACGACCGTCACCTCTCCGATGCCGAGCGCCTTGACCGGCTCCAGGATCTCCGCGGCGTCGCCGACGAGGACCGTGACGAGCCGGTCGGCCGGGAAGGCGCTGACGGCGGCCGCGGTGGCCTCCACCGTGCCGGTCTCCGCGAGGCGCGCGTACAGCTGGGCCTGGAAGTCGTCCGGGAGGTGCTGCTCGACCTGGTCGGCGAGCGTCCCGGCGACGGCCGCGGCCGTCTCGTACTTCAGCGGGGCGACTCCGACGAGGTTCTGCACGGCGATGTCGCGCTCGGCGTCCGTCAGCCCCTCGGCGGCCAGCGTCCGCAGCACGGTCCACAGGTCCGCGAGCGCGGGTCCGGTGGACTCGGTGTCCACCGAGCCGCTGATGGCCAGCAGCGAGGCGCCTGTGGGCCCCTGGAGGGCCGAGGCCTCGGAGGAGCGCAGCACCTGGGCGTAGGAGCGCACGCCGTAGGTGTAGCCCTTCTCCTCGCGCAGGACGCGGTCCAGGCGCGAGGTGAGGGTGCCGCCGAGGCAGTACGCGCCGAGGACCTGGGCGGGCCAGACGCGGTCGTGCCGGTCGGGGCCGATCCGGCCGAGGAGCAGCTGGGTCTGGACGGCGCCGGGGCGGTCCACGATCACCACCCGGCCGGTGTCGTCGGCGGTGATGGGCGTCACCGGGTACGGCTCGGCGGTGCCGCCGGTCCACGCGCCGAGCGTGTCGGCGAGCGCCTCGGCCAGGTCGACGCCGGTGAAGTCGCCGACCACCACGGCGGTCGCGGTGGCGGGCCGTACATGGGCCTCGTAGAAGGCCCGTACGGCCGCGGCGTCGATGTCGCGGACGGTCTCCTCGGTGCCCTGGCGGGGGCGCGACATGCGCGCGCCCGCGGGGAAGAGCTGCTTGGAGAGCGCCATGGCGGCCCGGCGGGCCGGGTTGGCCAGCTCGTGCGGGATCTCGTCGAGGCGGTTGCCCACGAGCCGCTCGATCTCGCTGTCCGCGAAGGCCGGCGCCCGCAGGGCGTCGGCGAGCAGGGCGAGCGCCTTGGGCAGCCGGGAGGCCGGGACCTCCAGCGAGACGCGGACGCCCGGGTGGTCGGCGTGCGCGTCGAGGGTGGCGCCGCAGCGCTCCAGCTCGGCGGCGAAATCCTCGGCGGAGTGCTTGTCGGTGCCCTCGGACAGGGCGCGCGCCATGATCGTGGCGACGCCGTCGAGCCCGGCCGGCTCGGCCTCCAGCGGCGCTTCGAGGTTGACCTCCACGGCGACGACCTGCTGGCCGGGGCGGTGGCAGTGCAGCAGCGTGAGGCCGTTGGGCAGCTGGTCGCGCTCGGGGGCCGGGAAGGCCCACGGCGTGGGGGCGCCGGGCTGCGGCTGCGGGTGGAACTGCATGGTGGTGGTGGCCACGGCGTCGCTCACTGGCCCGCCTCCTGCTCTTCGGCGTTCTTCGCGGTGTCTTCGATGGCTCCGTCGGCCGCCTGCTCGGCGTCCGCCGACTCGGTCTCCGCGGGCTCGGTCGGTTCGTAGACGAGAACCGCGCGGTTGTCGGGGCGCAGCCGGGCCGCGGCGACGGCCCGCACCTCCTCCGCGGTGATGTCCAGCACGCGCCCCACGGCGGACAGCGCGAGCTGCGGGTCGCCGAACAGCACGGCGAACCGGGCCAGTTCGTCGGCGCGGCCGCCGACCGTGGCGAGCCGGTCCAGCCACTCGCGCTCCAACTGGGCCTGGGCCCGCTCCATCTCCTCCGGGGTCGGCCCCTCGGCGGCGAACCGGGCCAGCTCCTCGTCGACCGCGGACTCGATGACCGGCACCTCGACCCCGCCGGACGTCTTGACGTCCAGCCAGCCGAGGGAGGGCGCGCCCGACAGCCGCAGCAGCCCGAAGCCGGCGGCGACGGCGGTACGGTCCCGGCGGACCAGGCGGTTGTGGATCCGCGAGGACTCGCCGCCGCCGAGGACGGTGAGGGCGAGGTCGGCGGCGTCCGCCTCGCGGGTGCCGTCGTGCGGGAGGCGGTAGGCGGCCATCAGGGCGCGGGAGGGCACCTCCGCCTCGACCACCTCGCGCAGCTCGGCGCCGATGGTGTCGGGCAGCGTCCCGTCCCGGGGCGGCTGCTTGCCGTCGTGCGAGGGGATGGTGCCGAAGTACTTCTCGATCCAGGCGAGGGTCTGCTCGGAGTCGATGTCGCCGACGACCGAGAGGACCGCGTTGCCCGGGGCGTAGTACGTGCGGAAGAAGGCCCGGGCGTCCTCCAGGGAGGCGGCGTCCAGGTCGGCCATCGAACCGATGGGCGTGTGGTGGTAGGGGTGGCCCTCCGGGTAGGCCATGGCCGTCAGCTTCTCGAACGCCGTGCCGTAGGGCACGTTGTCGTAGCGCTGGCGGCGCTCGTTCTTGACGACGTCGCGCTGGTTTTCCATGGACTCTTCGTCGAGCGCGGTGAGCAGCGAGCCCATCCGGTCGGCCTCCAGCCAGAGCGCGAGCTCCAGCTGATGGGCCGGCATGGTCTCGAAGTAGTTGGTGCGCTCGAAACTGGTGGTCCCGTTGAGGGAGCCGCCGGCGCCCTGGACCAGCTCGAAGTGGCCGTTCCCCTTGACCTGCGCGGAGCCCTGGAACATCAGGTGCTCGAAGAGGTGAGCCAGGCCCGTACGGCCCTTGACCTCGTGGCGGGAACCGACGTCGTACCAGAGGCAGACCGCGGCGACCGGGGTCAGGTGGTCCTCGGAGAGGACCACCCTCAGGCCATTGGCCAGGCGGTGCTCGGTCGCTGTCAGGCCGCTGGAACCGGCCTGTTGCGTGGCCGTGTGACCCATGGGCATGTACGTCCCTTCGCTGCGTGATGACCCGCGTGATGTCCCGCGTTCAAATCGGTCCTGTCACTGTATGCAAGCGTGCCGACATCTGGCGAAGTTCCCGTCGAGGAACGCTCCTACGGACGGGTCGCGGTCGGCGTTGTCAGTGGGGCGGTCCACAATGGTCGGCGTCACCACCCCGCACCGGTACATGAAGGAGCCGCAGCCGCGATGGCCCGCCGCAGCACGAAGACCCCGCCGCCGGACGACTTCGAGGAGCGCATCCTCGACATCGACGTCGTCGACGAGATGCAGGGCTCCTACCTTGAGTACGCCTACTCGGTCATCTACTCGCGCGCCCTGCCCGACGCGCGCGACGGGCTGAAGCCGGTGCACCGCCGCATCCTCTTCCAGATGAACGAGATGGGCCTGCGTCCGGAGCGCGCGCACGTGAAGTGCGCCCGCGTCGTCGGCGAGGTGATGGGCAAGCTCCACCCGCACGGCGACGCCTCGATCTACGACGCGCTCGTGCGCATGGCGCAGCCCTTCTCGATGCGCGTGCCGCTGGTCGACGGGCACGGCAACTTCGGCTCCCTCGGCAATGACGACCCGCCGGCCGCCATGCGGTACACCGAGGCGAAGATGGCGGCGGCGTCGTCGCTGATGACGGACTCGATCGACGAGGACACCGTCGACTTCGCACCGAACTACGACGGCAGCGAGGAGGAGCCGGTCACCCTCCCGGCCGCCTACCCGAATCTGCTCGTCAACGGCACGTCCGGCATCGCGGTCGGCATGGCGACGAACATGCCGCCGCACAATCTGGGCGAGGTCATCGCCGCCGCCCGGCACCTGATCAAGCACCCGGGCGCCGACCTCGACACCCTGATGAAGTACGTACCGGGGCCGGACCTGCCCACCGGCGGCCGGATCGTGGGCCTGACCGGGGTCCGGGACGCGTACGAGACGGGGCGCGGCACCTTCAAGATCCGCGCCACGGTCTCGGTCGACAATGTGACGGCCCGCCGCAAGGGCCTGGTCGTCACGGAGCTGCCGTTCGCGGTCGGTCCCGAGAAGGTCATCTCCAAGATCAAGGACCTGGTCGGCGCGAAGAAGATCCAGGGCATCGCGGACGTCAAGGACCTCACCGACCGCGAGCACGGCCTGCGGCTGGTCATCGAGATCAAGAACGGCTTCAACCCGGAGGCCGTCCTGGAGCAGCTCTACAAGCTGACGCCGATGGAGGAGTCCTTCGGCATCAACAATGTGGCGCTGGTGGACGGCCAGCCGCTGACGCTGGGCCTCAAGGAGCTCCTTGAGGTCTATGTGGACCACCGCTTCGAGGTGGTCCGCCGGCGCAGCGAGTTCCGGCGCACCAAGCGCCGCAACCGGCTGCACCTGGTCGAGGGGCTGCTGGTCGCGCTCATCGACATCGACGAGGTCATCCGCCTCATCCGGTCGAGCGAGAACGCGGCGCAGGCCAAGGAGGCCCTGATGGCCCGGTTCGGGCTGTCCGAGGTCCAGACGCAGTACATCCTGGACACCCCGCTGCGGCGGCTGACGAAGTTCGACCGGGTCGAGCTGGAGTCGGAGCGCGACCGGCTCAACGGCGAGATCGACGAGCTCACCGGAATCCTCGATTCCGACGCGGAGCTGCGCAAGCTGGTCTCCTCGGAACTGGCCGACGTCGCCAAGAAGTTCGGCACCGACCGGCGCACGGTGCTGCTGGCCTCGGGGGGCGCGACGGTGGCGTCGGTGCCGCTGGAGGTCGCGGACGACCCGTGCCGGGTGCTGCTCTCCTCGACGGGGCTGCTGGCCCGTACGGCCAACGGCGGCGAGCTGTCGTTCGACGAGGACGCCAAGCGCGTCAAGCACGATGTGATCGTCTCGTCGGTGCCGGCGACGGCACGGGCCGACGTGGGCGCGGTGACCTCGGCCGGCCGGCTGCTGCGGCTGCCCGTGATCGACCTGCCGCAGCTCCCGGACACGGCGGTCGCGCCGAACCTGTCGGGCGGCGCACCGGTCTCGGAGTTCCTGTCCCTGGACGACGGCGAGCGGCTGATCTGCCTCACCACGCTGGACGAGTCCTCCCCCGGCCTCGCGATCGGCACGGAGCAGGGCGTGGTCAAGCGCGTGGTCCCCGACTATCCGGCGAACAAGGAGGAGTTGGAGGTCATCGGCCTCAAGGACGGCGACCGGATCGTCGGCGCGGTGGAGCTGCGCACCGGCGAGGAGGACCTGGTCTTCATCACGAGCGAAGCGCAGCTCCTGCGCTACCCGGCGGGACAGGTGCGGCCGCAGGGCCGGCCCGCCGGCGGCATGGCGGGCGTCAAGCTCAGCGCGGGCGCGAAGGTCATCTCCTTCTCCGCGATCGACCCGGCCGCGGACGCGGTGGTCTTCACGGTCGCGGGTTCGCACGGCACGCTGGACGACTCCTTGCAGAGCGCGAAGCTGACGCCGTTCGACCAGTACCCGCGCAAGGGGCGGGCGACCGGCGGCGTCCGCTGCCAGCGGTTCCTCAAGGGCGAGGACTGCCTGGTCACCGCCTGGGCGGGCGCGACCCCGGCGCGGGCCGCGGCCGCGAACGGCGCCCCGGTGGAGCTCCCGGAGATCGACCCGCGCCGCGACGGCTCCGGCGTCCCGGTCCCCAAGGCGGTCGCGGTGGTCGCCGGGCCGGTGTAGGCGCGGGGACGGACGGCAGCAGCGGACAGAAGCGGCCGGGCTCCCCGTGAGGGAGCCCGGCCACTGTCGTGGAACTGCACGGCGGCCGCCCGCTGCTACGACCAGGCGTCCGCCCGTTCCTCGGGATCGCGCTGTTCCTCGTGGGCCTCGGGCGCGCGCTGTTCCTCCGGGGCCTGTACGTACCGCAGTACGCCCCACATGGTCTGCTCGCCCGCGGCCTGGGCGGCGGCCTCCGTGTCCTGGCAGGCTTCGAGCTCCTTGCGGAGGGCTTCGGTGTCGACGCCGGAGCCGATCAGCACCAGTTGAGTGAGCCGTTCCTCACCACGCGCCCAGGGCGACGGGTAGAAGCGCAGGAAGTCGCCGACCGCGTGCAGGGCGAACTTCTGCCGGCTGCCGGGCACTTCGAAGCGGACGAAGCCCTTGATGCGGTAGAGCCCGGGCGGCCTGCTGTCGAGGAAGTCCATCAGGCGGCGCGGGTTCATGGGCGCGTCGGTGACGAAGGAGAGGCTGTCGTACGCCGCGTGCAGGTGCCCGCTGTGGTCGTCGTGGTCGCGCTCGTCGTGATCGTCAGCAGTCAGGTCCTCGAAGGACAGTTGCCGTACCGCCTCCAGGCGGTCCTCGCGGGGGCGGCGGTCGAAGAGCAGCTCGGGGTCGACGCGCCCGTACGAGGCCGGGATGACGGGCGTGCCGGGGGCGAGCCCGGCCAGCGTGGCGAGCAGCGCCGTACGCTCCTCCTCCGCGACGCGGTCCGCCTTGTTGAGGACCACGAGGTCGGCGAGGCCGAGGTGGCGGTCGAGTTCGGGGTGCGCGGCGCGGGTACGGGCGAACTCCGCCGCGTCGACGACCTCGACGAGCCCGCCGTAGACGATGTGCTGATTCTCGCTGGCCAGGATCATGCGGATGAGTTCCTGCGGCTCCGCGAGGCCGCTCGCCTCGATGACGATGACGTCGATGCGCGCCGCCGGGCGGGCCAGCCGGTCGAGGTAGTCGTCCAGCTCGCTGGTGTCGACGGCGCAGCACAGGCAGCCGTTGCCGAGCGAGACCATCGAGTCGACCTGTCCGGCGACGGTCATCGCGTCGATCTCGACGCTGCCGAAGTCGTTGACGACCGCCCCGATCCGGCTGCCCCCGGCCCTGCTCAGCAGGTGATTGAGCAGGGTGGTCTTGCCGGATCCCAGGAATCCCGCGAGCACGATGACCGGGATCTGTCGTGTGGCCAAGGGGGCGTCTCCATCGTCGTCAGCGCACGGCGGGCACCGGCTGGGGCGGCGGCGGGCCGACGTAGCGGGCCGCCGGGCGGATGATCTTCGTGTCCTCCGCCTGCTCCAGGATATTGGCGCTCCAGCCGACGACCCGGGCGGCCGCGAACGTCGGGGTGAACATCGCGCGCGGCACGCCGCACAGCTCCATGACGACGCCCGCGTAGAACTCCACATTGGTGTGCAGTTCGCGGCCCGGCTTGAGCTCCGCGAGGATCTCCAGGACGCGTCGCTCGACGTGCACGGCGAATTCGACCAGGGGGCCGCCGAACCGCTCCGCGATGCCGCGCAGCATGCGGGAGCGCGGGTCCTCGGTGCGGTAGACGGGGTGCCCGAAGCCCATGATCCGCTCCCCCGCCAGGACGCGTTCGCGGATCCAGGGGTCGATGCGCTCCGGGGTGCCGATGGCGTCGAGGGTGTCCAGGGCCCGGCTGGGCGCGCCGCCGTGCAGCGGGCCGGAAAGAGCGCCGACCGCTCCGACGAGGCAGGCGGCGAGGTCCGCGCCAGTGGAGGCGATGACGCGGGCGGTGAAGGTGGAGGCGTTGAAGCCGTGGTCCACGGTGGAGACCAGGTACTGCTCGACGGCCCGTACGCGCTCCGGGTCGGGCTCGGAACCGGTCATCATGTAGAGGTAGTTGGCCGCGTACGACAGGTCGTCGCGCGGCTCCACGGGCGCGAGCCCCTGGCCCAGCCGGTGCAGCGCGGTGAGCAGCGTGGGCACGGCCGCGCACGCGGCGAGCGCGTCCGCCCGGCGGCGGCCGGCGTCGATGTCGTACAGCGGGCGGCCTCCCGAGGAGGCGCCGAGCAGGGAGAGAGCTGTGCGCAGCCCGGCGAGCGGGCCGGTGAGCGCGCAGGACCGGGCGATGGCGGGCAGTGCGTCGCGGACGTCGGCGGGCAGGTGGCGGAGGGCCGCGGTCTCGGCCGCGAACGCGGCGCGCTGCTCGGCGTCGGGGAGGGCGCCGTGGCACATCAGGTGCCAGACGTCCTCGAAGCCGCGGTTCTCGGCGAGCTCGATGGCCGAGTACTGGCGGTAGTGGTAGAAGCCCTCGCGCCCCCGGACGTCGCCCAGCGCGGTCTCGGTGACGACGACGCCCGCGAGTCCGCGGGGTACGTCGATCGGCGCGTTCGCCGCGGTGGTCGGCATGTTCGGTCTCCCTCGTCCGTTTCCTCTATTGATGCGACTGTCTATGCTTGACTCATTCGCTGTCAATATTGATTGAATCAATGTCGAACCGCTATCGATACGGTGTGACGCATGGTGGATCAAGTGGCGGACGGGGTGGATGGGGCTGATGGGGCGAGCCGTGAGCGGCTCACCACACGGGAGGCGGCCGAACGGCTCGGAGTGAAGCCCGAGACGGTCTACGCGTACGTGAGCCGGGGCCAGCTGACCAGTCGCCGCCGCCCCGGCGGGCGCGGCTCCACCTTCGACGCGAAGGAGGTCGACGCGCTCGTACGGCGCGGCGGCCGGCGCGAGTCGGCGGCCGGGGGCGACCCGGCGGTCCGTACCGGCATCACGCTCATCGACGCCGACCACTACTACTACCGCGGCGTGGACGCGACGGAACTCGCCACGCGGTACGCCTACGAAGAGGTCGCCGACTGGCTGTGGACCGGCCGGATGCGCGCCGGCACCCGCTTCCCGGCCCCCGCCGAAGCGCTGGCGGCGGCGCGCCGGTCAGTGGCGGCGCTGCCCGCGCACAGCGGCCCGATGGACCGGCTGCGGGTGGCGGCCATCGCCGCCGCGGCGGCCGATCCGCTGCGCTTCGACCTCTCCCCCGAGGCGGTGCTGGGGGCCGCGCGCGGACTCATACCGACCCTGGTCGACGCACTGCCGGCAGCCGCTGGGCGAACGGCGGACGGGGAGGGGCAGGGCGATCGAGGGGCAGGTGGTCAGGGGGAGGACGGTCGGGTGGAAGACGGTCGGCTTGCGGGGCGGGCGGCTGCCGCGACGGGCGGTCGACTTGCCGGGCGAGCAGCGGACGCACAGGGCAGCGAAGCCGCCGGACAGGCCGCGGCCGGGGACACAGGTGAGGACAGCGGTCGGCTCGCCCGCCGGCTGTGGCTCCGGCTGACCGCGCAGCCCGCCGACGAGCCGTCGCTACGGGCCCTGGAGGCGGCGCTCGTGCTGCTGATCGACCACGATCTGGCCGCCTCCACGCTCGCCGTCCGGGTCGCCGCCTCCGCGCGGGCGCACCCGTACGCCGTCGTCTCCGCGGGTTTCGGGGCGCTCGACGGCCCGTTGCACGGCGCGGCCAGCGGGCTCGCGCACCGCATGCTCGCCGAGGTGCTGGAGCGCGGCAGCGCGGCGGCGGTCGTCGCCGACCATCTGCGCGCGGGCCGCCGGGTGCCGGGGCTCGGCCACCGGATCTACCCCGGCGAAGACCCGCGCGCGCAGGCGCTGTTCGGCCTGCTGGCGGAGGTGCCGCGGGCCGCCGAGGCGCTGGCGGCCGCCCAGGACGTGGTGGCGGCCACGGCCCGGCACGCCTCGCTGCACGCCAATGTCGACCTCGCGCTGGGCGCGCTGTCGGTCGCGGCGGGGATGCCGGTGGAAGCGGGCGAGACCGTCTTCGCCGTCGCCCGCACGGCGGGCTGGATCGCGCACGCCCTGGAGGAGTACGAGGAACGCCCCATGCGCATGCGCCCGAGCGGGCACTACCGCGGGCCGCGGCCGCCGCAGCCGCTGCCGTGAGGGGCGCTGCCACAGGGAGCGGGAGGACGCCGGCGCGGTCAGAGCGGCCGGGATCGTGAGTCTTTTACGGCCCGGAGCGGGCGTAAGCCGCGCGGCTGGGCGGCGAGCCCGCGTGGCCGGGCGGCGAGTCTCTGGCCGAGGTCGTGCCCAGCCTGATCGAGGCCGTGATCAACGTGGCCCGCGTCCCACCCCGCGCGACCTTCACCAAGTGGTAAGCCCCGCCCGGCAGGTCAGGTTAGGCTTACCTATGTGAGCACGTGCGCGACAGCTTCCCTTGACCTGTCCGAGCCGCTGGCCGGTACCGCGGCCACCGCCCGGACCTGGCTGCTGATCGAACAGCCCGGCCCCTGGGGTGCCGAGGCCCTCACGTCCAGCCGCCTCGAACCGGCCCTCGGGCGCTCCCTGGAGAAGGCCGCCGAGCTCCACGGGGTGCGCGTCGCCCTGATCCGGCGCCCCGCCCGTACCGCGGACTGCCGCGAACCGGCCGCCCGACGGATCTACGTGGCCCACACCCTGCCGGGCCGCTCCTGGGTGCGTACGGCCGAGATCACCGACCCCGCGCACCTGACGGAGCTGGACTTCGCGGCGCTCGGAGCCGGCGACGAGCGCGGGCTGCGGGGCCCGTACGACTGGCGCGCGTACCTCGGCGACCCGCTCGTGCTCGTGTGCACCAACGGCAAACGGGACCGCTGCTGCGCCCTCCTGGGCCGCCCGCTCGCCGCCGAACTGGCGGCCTCCGACACCGCCGAGGTCTGGGAGATCACCCACATCGGCGGCCACCGCTTCTCGCCGACGCTCGTCGTGCTGCCGTACGGGTACGCGTACGGGCGGGTCACCGCGGCCGCCGTGAAGGAGGCCGTGGAGGCGGTGCGCGAGGGCCGGGTCGTCACCGACGGCTGCCGCGGCCGCTCCGCGTGGGAACGCCCGGCGCAGGCCGCCGAGCTGGCGGTCCGGGAGCTGACCGGTGAGGAGGGCGCCGACGCGTTCACGGTCGTACGGACCGAGGGCGCGGCGCCCTCGTGGACCGTGACGGTCGGCCACCGGGACGGCCGTCAGTGGTGGGTCGCGGTCGAACAGGGAGCCGCGGAACCGCCCCGGCCCGAGAGCTGCGGCAGGGCGCTCGGCTCGCCGGCCCGGATGGACGTGACGGGTGTGTTCGCGGTCGCCGCGGAACAAGCCGTCGGACAAGAAGTCGCCACCGGACGAGAAGCGACCACCGGACGAGAAGTCCCCGCTCAGCACATCGAGCACACCAAGCGCACCAAGCATGCCGAGCACGCCGATTGCGCCGGTCGCCCCGGGCACTCCGGTCACGAGGAGCACCGAAGCAGCCCTCAGCCCGCCTTCTTGACGAACTCCGTGGTGTAGGTCTTCTCCAGGTCCACCGAGGCGTTCTTCAGGGTCGGGTTGAAGGCCTTGAGCACCTCGTGCACGGTCCTCGGGCCGTCGGCGGGCATCACCCCGTCCTCGGTGAACATCGGCAGGGTGCTCTTGATCGCCTGTACGTACAGCTCCTTGCCGCCCTGCGCGTAGTCGGCGGGCATCTTGGCCGCGATCTCCTCGGGCGTGTGCGTCCGCATCCACTTCAGCGTCTTGACGAACGCGTTGGCGAGTTTCTGCACGGTCGCCTTGTGGCCCTGGACCCAGTCGGTGTCCATGTAGAGGCTCGCCGCGGGGTAGAGGCCGCCGAGCGCGGCCCGGGAGCCCTCGGGGGTGCGCATGTCGACGAGCACCTTGCCCGCGTCCTTGGCCAGGACCTGCGCGACGGTCGGGTCGGTGGTCATGCCGCCGTCGATCGAGCCCTGCTGGAGCGCGGAGATGAAGGTCTGGCCCGCGCCGACGGCGACCGGCGTGATCTCGTTGACGTCGACGCCGTTCCTGACGGCCAGGTACTTGGTCAGGAAGTCGGTGGACGAGCCGAGGCCGGTCACCCCGAGCTTCTTGCCCTTGAAGTCCTTCGGGGAATTGAGGCGGGACGCGGCCTTCTTGGAGACCACCTCCACCTCGCCGGGCGTCCGCGCGAACTGGACCACCGACTCCACATGCTTGCCCTTCACTTGCAGGTCGAGCGTGTGGTCGTAGAAGCCGACGACGCCCTGTACGTCACCGGCGACCAGCGAGGTGGTGGCCTGCACGCCGGCGGGTTCGGTGAGCAGTTGGACGTCCAGGCCCTCCGCCGCGAAGTAGCCGAGCTTCTGGGTGAGCATGGCCGGCATGTAAATGATCTTGTCCAGGCCGCCGACCATGATCTTGACCTTGCCGCCGCCCGAGCCGCCGGAACCACCGCCCGAACCGCCGCCCGCCTGCGCGTCGTTGGCGCACGCGGCGAGGGTCAGGCACAGCGCGCCCGCGACGACGGCCGCGGAGATCCTGCTGAGAGTGCGCATCATCGTGTCCTTGAGGGGAGATTGGAAGTGAGGTTTCCTCTGCGGCCCCGGGCGTCTGGCGGCGGAGCCTTCCTCGCGGCCCAGGGCGTCTGAAGGCGGTGCCTTGCCGACGGCCGGGGCGCCCGGAGGCGGTGCCTTCCGACGGCCCGGGGGCGCGGTCAGCGGTCAGCGATCGGCGCCGGAGCCGCCCGGCTTCCACCGGAACAGCCGCTTCTCCGCGAAGGTCAGCAGCCCCTCGGCCAGCAGCGCGACAACGGCGAGGATGCCCATCGCCGCGTAGACCCCGGCCGCGTTGAACGTGCCCTGGGAGGCGGAGACCAGCAGCCCGATCCCCTTCGTCGCGCCGATGTACTCGCCGACGATCGCGCCGATCAGCGCGAAGCCGAAGCTCACATGCAGACTGGTGAAGATCCACGAGGTCGCGGAAGGAAGGACCACCTGAAGCGTCACCCGCCGGTTGCTCGCGCCCAGGATGCGGGCATTGGCGACCAGATTGCGGTCCACCTCGCGCGCGCCCTGGAAGGCGTTGAAGAAGACGGGGAAGAAGACCAGCACCACGGCCGAGGCGACCTTGGAGGCCGGGCCGAGGCCGAACCAGATGAGGAAGATCGGCGCGAGCACGATCCGCGGCAGCGCGTTGAGCACCTTGATGTACGGGCCGAGCACGTCGGCGAGGAAGGAGATCCGGCCGAGCGCGATCCCCAGCAGCACGCCGCCGACGACGCCGATGAGCCAGCCGAGCAGCGCCTCGTAGAGCGTGTACCAGATCTGCTCCCCCAGCGAACCCTGCGCGGTGCCGTGCTGCACCCACTGGACGATCTGGTCCCAGATCTTGGACGGCATCGAGAAGTTGAAGGCGTCGATGACGCCGTTGCGGGCCATGGCCTCCCAGGCGGCGATCACCGCGACCAGCAGCAGCACGCGCGCCGAGTGGACGGTCAGCCGACGGGTACGGGCGGCGCGCGCCCTGGCCTCCGTACGGCCCGTACCGCCCGCACCACCCTTCCCTGGAACAGCGGCGGACGCGGGCCCGGATACGGACTCGGACACAGATGCTGCGGGCTCGGACGCGGCCCCGGCAAGCGAATCCAACGGCTCAGGCGGCATGGCCGGCCCCCCTCTCGCGGGTGATGCGGACCTCTTCGCCGAGCGAGGACCAGATCTCCCGGTAGATCTCGATGAACCGCGGTTCCAGCCGCACCGATTCGACCCGGCGCGGGCGCGGCAGATCGACCGCGAAGGTCTCCTTGACCGTGGCGGGGCCCGCGGTCATCACCACGACGCGGTCGGCCAGCGCGATCGCCTCCTCCAGGTCGTGGGTGACGAAGACGACCGAGGCGGCGGCGTCCGGCGCCGCGGCGCCGCCCCACAGCTCCAGCAGTTCGTCCGACATCAGCGCCCGCGTCTGCACATCGAGCGCCGAGAACGGTTCATCCATGAGGAGAATCCGCGGCTCGCCCACGAATGTCTGGGCGAGCGCCACGCGCTTGCGCTGACCGCCCGAGAGCTGGTGCGGATAGCGGTCCTCGAAGGCGCCGAGGCCCACCCGGTCCAGCCAGTCGCGGGCCCGCTCCTTGGCCGCCGCCTTGGACGCGCCGCGAAAGCGCGGACCCGCCATGACGTTGGAGAGCACCGTGCGCCAGGGGAAGACGGCGTCCTGCTGGAAGACGAAGCCGACCTCCGGCCGGATTCCGGTCACGGGTTCGCCGCCGATCAGCACCTCGCCCTCGGTCGGCTCCTCCAATCCGCTCACCAGCGTGAGCGTGGTCGACTTGCCGCAGCCCGTCGGGCCCACCACGGCCACGAACTCGCCCTGCCGCACGGCCAGACCGAGATCCCGTACGGCCGTGTGACCGGCGCCCGAGGGCGTACGGAACACCTTGCTCGCGCCGCGCAGTTCGATGGCCGGGGCGGCGCCGGGGCCCGGGTCGCTGTTCATGGTCATCGCTCACCTCCCTGCCCCGCGGTCCCGTGCGGGGCGACTGGGGCTGGAGGCTAGGCGCGGCCCGCGGTGCGACGGGAGTCTTGTGCGCGCTGTGCGGCTTGAGCGCGCAAACCCTGTTCTGCTCGTTTTGCTCGCGCTACAACAGCACATGCGGCACGGGACGGCGGCGACCGGAGGAACGGGCGGACCACGGGCAGGCCGCGACAGCGCGCGTACGTGCTGTGCGCGCTGGAGAACAGGGCTCCGTACCGGGGCGGCGACGGCAGGGAAGGGACACGAATGCGCATCCGGTGGCCCCGCCGCGTCTTCGCCCAAGTCCTGCTCGTACAGCTGCTGATCACGACCGGCGTCACCGTCCTCGCCGCCGGCCTCTTCCTCGCCCCGCTCAGCGACCAGCTCGACACCCAGGCGGCGCGCCGCGCCCTGGCCATCGCCCAGACCACCGCCGCCCGGCCGGGCATCGCCCACGCCCTGCTGACCACCCGGCCCTCCGTCGACGGCCCGGCGCAGGACGCGGCCGAACGCGTCCGGCTCGCGACCGGCGCCAGCTACGTGGTGATCGTCGACGCGCACGGCATCCGCTACTCCCACACCACCCCCGCCGAGATCGGCCGACGCGTCTCCACGGACCCGGGAGAGGCGCTGGCCGGGCACGAGTGGACCGGCATCGACCGCGGCACGCTCGGCCGCTCCGCCCGCGGCAAGGTCCCGCTGCGCGACTCCGCGGGCGCCGTCGTCGGCGCGGTCTCGGTCGGCATCGCCTACGACAGCGTGCGCGCCCTGCTCCTGCACGCCGTCCCCGGCATCCTCGAATACGCGGGCGCGGCCCTGGGCGTCGGGGCCCTGGCGGCCCTCGTCGCCTCCCGGCGGCTGCGGCGGCGCACCCACGGCATCGAGCTGTCCGAGATCTCCGCGCTCCTCGACGAGCGGGAGGCGATGCTGCACGGCATCCGCGAGGGCGTCGTCGCGCTCGACCGGCGGGGCCTGGTCCGGCTCGTCAACGACGAGGCGCAGCGGCTGCTCGGCCTGTCGCCGGACGCCCGCGTCACCGGCCGTCCCCTCGACGAGGTCCTGCCGCCGGGCCGTACGACGGACGTCCTGGCGGGCCGGGTGGCGGGTACGGACCTGCTCACGGTCTGCGGCGGCCGGGTCCTGGTCGCCAACCGGATGGACACGGCGGACGGGGGTACGGTCGCGACGCTGCGCGACCGTACCGAACTGGAGCAATTGGGGCGGGAGCTGGACGGCACGCGCGGCCTCACCGAGGCGCTGCGGGCCCAGGACCACGAGCACGCCAACCGGCTGCACACCATCGTGGGGCTGCTGGAACTGGGGCTGCACGAGGAGGCCGCGGAGTTCGTCGCCGAGGTGGCCTGCGCCCATCGCGCTACCGCCGAGCAGGTGACCGAGCGCGTACGCGAACCGCTGGTCAGCGCGTTGCTGGTGGGCAAGAGCGCGATCGCCGCGGAGCGCGGCGCGGCGCTGCGGATCTCGCCGGCCACCGATCTGCCGGACCGGGTCGTGGACCCGCGCGACCTGGTCACGGTCCTCGGGAACCTGGTCGACAACGCGCTGGACGCGGCCGGGGCGCGCGTACGGCGGGAGGCGGGCGACGCTCCCTTCGTCGAAGTGGAGCTGCGGGCCGAGGGCGCCACCCTGTGGCTGCGCGTCTCGGACAACGGCCCCGGCGTCCCGGCGGCGGCGCGGGACCTGGTCTTCACCGACGGCTGGTCCACCAAGGAGCCGCCCCCGCACCGGCGTCGGGGCCTCGGCCTGGCGCTGGTGCGGCGGCTCGCCGAACGGTACGGGGGTACGGCGGAGGTGACCTGTCGCGAGGGCGGCGGGGCGGTGTTCACGGTGGAGTTGCCGGAGGCGCTGCGTGTACTCGAAGGAGTGAACCGATGATCGAGGTCCTGGTCGTGGACGACGACTTCCGCGTCGCCCGGATCAACGCCGCGTACGTGTCCAAGGTGCCCGGCTTCCATGTCCTGGGCACGGCGCACGACGCGGCCCAGGCGCTGGCGCTGCTGGAGCGTGGCGGCGTCGACCTGGTGCTGCTCGACCACTACCTGCCGGACGAGACGGGGCTGTCGCTGGTCCGCCGCCTCCGGCAGTCCGGCCACCTCGCCGACGTGATCATGGTGACGGCGGCCCGCGACATCGCCACCGTGCAGACGGCCATGCGGTTCGGGGCGCTCCAGTACATCGTCAAGCCGTTCACCTTCGCCGGCCTGCGCGTCAAGCTGGACGCGTACGCACAACTGCGCCGCACTCTCGACGGCGCGCAGGAAGCGGGCCAGGACCAGGTCGACCGCATCTTCGGCACCCTGCGCACCGCCAGCACCAGCGTCCCCCTGCCGAAGGGCCACTCCGCACCGACCGCCGACCTGATCCGCCGAGTCCTGTCGGACGCCTCCCTGCCCCTGTCGGCACACGAAGTCGCCGAACGTTCAGGACTGAGCCGCTCGACGGCGCAGCGCTACCTCAAACAGCTGGAGGGCTCGGGAAGGCTGCGCCTCACCTTGCGGTACGGCGAGACGGGCCGCCCCGAGCACCGCTACAGCTGGACGGAGGGCAGCCCGGCGGCGTAGGGGCTTCTGATACCCGAGCCGTGGGACCGCCCGTGTCCTCAGAGAACCGGACGGCCGCGCTTCGGTCCGAACGCACCGACCACACACGCCGGAAGCGCCCCTGGCCGCCACGCCTCCGCACACCGGACTTCGGGCAGACCACCGTTCACGCCTGCCCGCCACCAGGTACAACCGCAGCCGCACCGGTGTACGTAGCGGCCTGTGACGCCGCGTCAAGTGTGGTGTCCAGCCGGGACCGCAGGCCGGCCAGGGTCTTCGGCCCGGGCTGCTTCGCCCACTGCTCCACGGCGCAGTGGAACGCGGCCATGAGCAGGTCCTGGGCCAGGCGCGGACGCAGGTCCTCCGGATCGGCCAGGTCGAGCCGCGCGCATGAGCGCCTCGCATCGCCCCCGTGTTCGGCAAGATCACCCTGCGCCCCTGAAGCGACCGGCCGTCCCGCGCGCCACTGCCCCGCCGGCCGACCGATCACGCGACGGGCGGCGGCTACCGCCCCCGTCAGCCGCCCGGCGCGCCGGGCGGCTTCGCGATCCCGTGCCGGTAGGCGTACCGCACCGCCTGCGCCCGGTCGCGCACCCCCGTCTTGGCGAACAGGTTGTTGATGTGGGTCTTCACCGTCGCAGTGGAGACATACAGGCCACCGGCGATCTCGGCATTGGAGAGCCCGTCGGCGACCAGCGCCAGCACCTCGGCCTCACGAGCGGTCAGCCCGTCCGGCAGCTCGCGGGGCCGCACGGGCGCGGCGGGCTCCGGGGCAGACGTGGCGAGCCGTTCCAGCAGCCGCCGCTGGATCTGCGGCGACAGCCCGGCGTCGCCGGACATGACATGTGCCACGGCCCGTACGATCTCGTCGCCGTCGGCGTCCTTGGTGAGGTAGCCGCGCGCACCGGCCTGGAGCGCCGGGAAGAGCGAGTCGTCGTCGGCGTAGGTCGTCAGGACCACGACCTGCGTGGCCGGGTGCTCGGCGCGGATCCGGCGCGTCGCCTCGACGCCGTCGCAGCGCGGCATGCGCAGGTCCATCAGCACCACGTCCGGGGCGTGTTCGGCGACCAGCCGCAGCGCCTCCTCGCCGTCACCGGCCGAACCGACCACCTCGATGCCCGGCAACAGCCCCAGCAGCATCACGATGCCCTCGCGCACCACGGTCTGGTCATCGGCCACGACGACCCGCGCCGCCGTCCGCGACGTGCCGTCCTCTGCCACGCCGCCCCCTGTCACGCGCGTCACCCGGGTACCCGCAGCCGTACCACGAACCCCTCCTGTCCCGGCCCCGCCGGACCGGCCTCCAAGGTGCCGCCGAGCAGTTCGGCGCGCTCCCGCATCCCCAGGAGACCGTACCCGGAACCGGTGGACGCGAGCCCGCCGGCCGCCCGCCGCGCTCCCCCGTCCCGGATCTCCAGCTCCACCTCGCCGTCCAGATAGGCGAATCTCATCCGGACCGGCGCGCCCGGAGCGTGCTTGCGGACGTTCGTCAGCGCCTCCTGCGCGACTCGGCGCACCGCCAGCCCGGCCTCCGCGGGCAGCTGCCGCGGCTCGCCCGCCACCTCGGCGGCGACCCCATGGGCGTCGGCGACCTCCCGCAGGAAGTCCCCGACCTGGGCCATCTCGCCCCGCAGCGCCGAGAGCGCCTGCCGCGTCTCGGCCAGCCCCTCGCGGGCCATGCCGCGGGCCAGGACGACGCGCTCCAGAATCCGCTCGTCGCTCTCGCCCCGCTCGATGAGCAGCCGGGCGGCCTCCAGGTGCACCAGTTGCGCGGAGAGGCTGTGGGCGAGGACGTCGTGGATCTCGCGGGCGATGCGGGCGCGCTCGGCGAGCGCCGCCGACTCGGCCTCCGCCACCCGCGCGGCGCGCTCCTGCGCCAGCAGCCGGAAGCCGGTGCCGCGCGCCTCCGCGTCGAGGCGGAGCGCGTAACCGACCAGCGTGAGGCCGACGCAGGTCCCCGCGGTCACCACCGGCCGGTCCTCGCTCACCAGCCCGTACGCCAGCATGTAGGCCGCGTCGACGGGCAGCGCGTACGCCAGCGGCAGCCGTTCCACGGCGAGGATCGCGCCTACGGCCCAGAGCGACCGGGCAGGGCTGTGCGCCCCGAACAGCTGCATCACGATGCACAGGGCGAACAGCAGCCCCAACAGCCCCAGGGAGGGCAGCAGCCGGTGCGCCAGGGTGGACCGGAAGTAGCTCCGCGCCACGGCCGCGAAGACCACGACGCCGCCGGCCAGCACGAGCAGGCCCCACCCGTGGAAAGCGCCCTCCTGGAACGCCTTCCAGGCGATCAGAACGACCAGCGTGAACCTCACGCACCGGTTCATCGCGATCCGGTGGCGCGGAACCCCCTCTTGGGAGAGCGACTCCCGGTAGGGCCAGGCGGTCCAGCTCTCGACGGGCACGTCGGGTCCTTCCGTCGCGGCGGCGCTCTCGCCCACCGGCACGGCGCACTCACCCACCGGCCGGGACACGGTGCGCCTGGCGCATCCCCTGGGCCTTCCAGACCACCAGGCCGCTGCGGGCCAGCAGCATGGCCGCCGCGGTCAGCATCGTCGCGGCCCCGGCCTGGCGGACCCCGGCCGCCGCCCCGGCCGCGTGCAGGGCGAGCCGCAGCACGACCCCACCGGCCCACACCAGGGCCGACGCCTTGCCGCCCTGGGCCCACAGCGCGCCCGACGCGTCGGACCATACCCGCGTGGTCCACGCCCAGCCCGCGCCCGTCGCCAGCCCGGCCAGCACCCCGGCCGCCAGCAGCACCACCGAGACGGCCTCGTGCGCGTGGTCGACCAGCCCCGGCTTCCGTACCGCCATGAAGATCAGCACCGCGGGCAGTACCCACCACCGCCGCACGTCCGAAGCCACTCGCTGCGGCGCGAACTGGCGCAGCAGCACCAGCACGAGAACCGCGGCGACCACCGCGGCATCGACCAGACCGGACATGGCGAGAGCCTCCGTAGGGGCAGGAGCGGACAACGCTCCCGAAACTACGGAGGCCCGGCGGCCGGCGGATCAGCACACGGGTCGGCTCCGGGTGGAGATCACCTCTCCACCCGGAGATGGACCGGACGCAGACACCTCAGACGCCTCAGACGTCCCAGGCACCTCAAACACCTCAAACGCCTCAAGCACCTCAGGCGTCGATACGGGAACGGTCCAGAGTGGACGCCGCGTTGGTGATGAACTCCTTCCGGGGCGCCACCTCATTGCCCATGAGGAGGTCGAAGGCCTGCTCGGCGCCCTCCAGATCGCTGATGTTGATCCGCCGCAGGGTCCGTCGGCGCGGGTCCATCGTGGTCTCGGCCAACTGGTCGGCATCCATCTCACCGAGGCCCTTGTACCGCTGGATGCTGTCCTTGTAGCGCGTCCCCTTGCGGTCGAACTCCAGCAGCGTCTGCCGCAGTTCGCTGTCCGAGTAGGTGTAGACGTACTTCTCCTGCCCCTTCTTGGGGTTCACCAGCTCGACCCGGTGCAGCGGCGGCACGGTGGCGAAGACCCGCCCGGCTTCCACCATCGGGCGCATATAGCGCTGGAAGAGAGTGAGCAGCAGGCACCGGATGTGGGCGCCGTCGACATCGGCGTCGACCATCAGCAGAACCTTGCCGTAGCGCGCGGCGTCGATGTCGAACGTACGTCCCGAACCGGCCCCTATCACCTGGATGATCGCGCCGCACTCGGCATTCTTGAGCATGTCCGAGACGGATGACTTCTGGACGTTGAGGATCTTGCCGCGGATCGGCAGCAGCGCCTGGAACTCCGAATTCCGCGCGAGCTTCGCGGTGCCCAGCGCCGAGTCCCCCTCGACGATGAACAGCTCGCTGCGGTCGACATCGTCGCTGCGGCAGTCGGCCAGCTTCGCGGGCAGGGAGGACGACTCCAGCGCGGTCTTCCGCCGCTGCGCCTCCTTGTGCTGCCGCGCCGCGATGCGCGTACGGGCCGCGGCGACGATCTTCTCCATCACCGACCGCGCCTGCTGCTTGGCGTCCCGCTTGGTCGAGGCCAGGAACGCCTTCAGCTCCTTGGCCACCACGTTGCCGACGATCCGGGCGGCCGCCGAGGTGCCGAGCACCTCCTTGGTCTGCCCCTCGAACTGCGGCTCCGCCAGCCGTACGGTCACGACCGCCGTGAGCCCCTCCATGGCGTCGTCCTTGACGACGTCGTCCTCCGCGACCCGCAGCAGCTTGGCGGAGCGGAGCACCTCGTTGACCGTCTTGGTGAGGGAGCGCTCGAAGCCGGAGACGTGGGTGCCGCCCTTGGGGGTGGCGATGATGTTCACGAAGGACCGGATCGTGGTGTCGTAGCCGGTGCCCCAGCGCAGCGCGATGTCCACGCCGAGCTCACGTGTGACCTCGGTGGCGGTCATATGCCCGCGGTCGTCGAGGACCGGAACGGTCTCCTTGAAGCTGCCCTGGCCGCTGAGGCGCAGCACATCGCAGACGGCCTTGTCCTGGGCGAGGTACTCGCAGAACTCGCTGATGCCGCCGTCGTAGCGGAAGGTCTCCTCGGTCTTCCCCTCCCCGTCGAGGCCGCGCTCGTCGCGCACGACGAGGGTCAGCCCCGGCACCAGGAAGGCGGTCTGCCGGGCGCGCCCGTACAGCGTCTCCAGGGAGAGCTTCGCGTCCTTGAGGAAGATCTGCCGGTCCGCCCAGTAGCGGACCCTGGTGCCGGTACGGGTCTTGGGCACCCGCTTGCCCTTGAGGAGGCCGTTCGCCGGGTCGAAGGGCGCGTCCGGTCCGGACTCGGTGAAGATCCCGGGGACGCCTCGGCGGAAGCTGATCGAGTGGGTCTTGCTGTTGCGGTCGACCTCGATGTCGAGCCGTGAGGAGAGGGCGTTGACGACGGAGGCGCCCACGCCGTGCAGGCCGCCGGAGGCGGCGTAGGACCCGCCGCCGAACTTGCCGCCGGCGTGCAGCTTGGTCATCACGACCTCGATACCGGACAGGCCGGTCTTCGGCTCGATGTCGACGGGGATGCCGCGGCCGTTGTCCCGGACCTCCACGGACCCGTCGTCGTGGAGGATCACCTCGATGCGGTCGCAGTAGCCGCCCAGGGCCTCGTCCACGGAGTTGTCGATGATCTCCCAGAGGCAGTGCATCAGGCCGCGGCTGTCGGTCGACCCGATGTACATGCCGGGGCGCTTACGGACGGCTTCCAGGCCCTCAAGGACGAGTAGGTGCCGCGCGGTGTAGTTGGATTCGTCCCGGTCTGCCCCGGTCAGCAATGCGGTGGACGGCACGGACGTATCGGCGGTCACGCGGTTCGCTCCTCGCTGAATTTCTGTCTGACCCGAGTCCGGGTTCAGAGGTTGGCTCGGTCGCCGTTCAGAGGGTACCGACGCCTGATAGAGCCTTTGTGCCGCCACCCATGAGAACGCCCATGGTAGTCCAGAGTCGCTCGTACGTTCGATCCCTCAATGGAGTGACGCCCACATCACGTTCCCTTGGAGGCATGAACCATTTAGGCTCCGGGCACGTCCTCTTCAACAAGCCGGCAACCCAGCCGGGAGGACACATACCGACAAGCGACGTGAAACCGTAAGCCAACGCACTACGGCTCATTCGCCGCCAAACCGTCAAGATCCGACCCCTCGGAAGGAAGTTTCGAGGAAAAGCCGGCAGCGGGAACGTTTTCGGCCTGGTTGGATGTTGACCCTGGTACGACAGCTCGTCGAGCTAGAGAAGAGGCGACGTGACTACTGTTCTGACCCCCGCGAGCCCGCTGACGGCCGCAGACCGCTGCGACCGCTGCGGCGCCCAGGCTTACCTGCGCGTCGTTCTCATGAGCGGCGGTGAACTGCTGTTCTGCGCTCACCATGGGCGTAAGTTCGAGCCAGAACTCAAGAAGATCGCCGCGGAAATACAGGACGAGACGGAGCGGCTGACCGCTACCCCGGCGTCCGCGTCCGCGTCCGACGAGGAACGCTGACACATCGCATCCACGACGAGCGAGGTCCGGCCAGGCCGGACAGCCGCGGGCGGCTATCCCGACCCAGGGAACGCCGCCCGCTCTCGTGTCCCGGCACACCCGTGGGTGGGTCCGGCCCCCTTCAGGGCCGGACCCACCCACGGCGTGGTTCAGTCGCGCTGAGCCACCAGCGGGGCGACCGCTGAGATCCGCGTATAGACACCGGGGCTCTTGGGCTCCCCGCAGCCGCTGCCCCAGGACACGAGCCCGATAAGCCGCCCACGGGCCACCAGAGGGCCGCCACTGTCCCCCTGGCAGGCATCGCGCCCGCCCCCCGGCTGCCCCGCACAGAGCATCGACGAGGGCCGGTACGTGCCATCGGCGCTGCCCGGGTACGCGCGCCGGCACCTCTCGTCCTCCAGGACCCGCACCTGGGCCGCGTGCAGGGTCGAGGCGTACCTCCCCTTGCCCGTGGTGTCACCCCAGCCGTAGACCGAGGCCGTGGCGCCCGCCCGGTACCCGGGGTCGCCCTTCGGGGCCATTCGAATGACGTCGGAGGCCGGCACCGGCTCCGCCAGCGTGAGCACCGCCACATCTCCGGCATTGCTCACGGAGTCGTAGTCCGGGTTGACCCAGTCCCCCTTCAACGCGATCTCGCGCCCGCTCGTGCCCCTCAGATCCTCGCGCCCCACGAGAACCCGCAGATCCTGGACGTCCTGCCGGTCCACGCCGAGCACCTCCCGGCCCAGGCAGTGCGCGGCGGTGACCACCGCCGTGGGCGAGACCATCACACCGCCGCAGAACTGCCCCGAACGCGCCGCACCGAATCGGCTCCGACTGGCCAGAGCAACCACCCAGGGGGCGTCCGCGACCTGCACCTGCTGCCCCCCGACGACTATCCGGTCCGCCAACGCCGGACTCGGAACCGCCACCACCAGCGCGAGGGCACCAAGCAGCGCAGAAATGAGAGAACGCATACGACCTCCTGACCGTGCGGAGTGTAGTGCGTACCCAGCGTCACTCCGTACGGCCGCCGTCGCATCCCGACACCGCAGGGCCCAGCGGCACAGCGAAGCGCCCCTGATCATGGAACTCGGCGATCAGGGGCGCTTCGCGACGTCAGGCTCAGTCCAGGTAGTCGCGGAGCACCTGGGAGCGCGACGGGTGGCGCAGCTTCGACATGGTCTTCGACTCGATCTGGCGGATGCGCTCGCGCGTCACCCCGTAGACCTTGCCGATCTCGTCGAGGGTCTTCGGCTGGCCGTCGGTGAGACCGAACCGCATGGACACCACACCGGCCTCGCGCTCGCTGAGCGTGTCGAGCACGGAGTGCAGCTGCTCCTGGAGGAGTGTGAAGCTGACCGCGTCGGCCGGCACGACCGCTTCGGAGTCCTCGATGAGGTCGCCGAACTCGCTGTCGCCGTCCTCACCCAGCGGAGTGTGCAGCGAAATGGGCTCACGGCCGTACTTCTGGACCTCGATGACCTTCTCGGGGGTCATGTCGAGCTCCTTGGCCAGCTCCTCCGGGGTGGGCTCACGGCCCAGGTCCTGGAGCATCTGGCGCTGGACGCGCGCGAGCTTGTTGATGACCTCGACCATGTGCACCGGGATACGGATGGTGCGGGCCTGGTCGGCCATGGCGCGCGTGATCGCCTGGCGGATCCACCAGGTCGCGTACGTCGAGAACTTGTAGCCCTTGGTGTAGTCGAACTTCTCGACCGCGCGGATCAGACCGAGGTTGCCCTCCTGGATGAGGTCCAGGAAGAGCATGCCGCGGCCGGTGTAGCGCTTGGCCAGGGAGACCACCAGACGGAGGTTGGCCTCCAGGAGGTGGTTCTTGGCGCGGCGGCCGTCCTCGGCGATGATCTCCAGCTCGCGCTTGAGTTTCGGCGCGAGCTTGTCGGAGTTGGCCAGCTTGTCCTCGGCGAAGAGCCCCGCCTCGATGCGCTTCGCGAGCTCGACCTCCTGCTCCGCGTTGAGGAGCGGGACCTTGCCGATCTGCTTGAGGTAGTCCTTGACCGGGTCGGCGGTGGCGCCGGCCACGGCGACCTGCTGGGCCGGGGCGTCGTCCTCGTCGTCGTCGGAGAGGACGAAGCCCTTGTTCTCGCCGCCCTCTTCCTCTTCCTCGGGCTTGCCGGGCGTCGGCACCTCTTCGACCTCGTCGTCGAGGATCTCGTCGACGTCCTTCTTGCCGGCGGTCTTCTTCGCGGCCGTCTTCTTCGCGGTGGCCTTCTTCGCCACCGTCTTCTTCGCCACGGCCTTCTTGGCGGCGGCCTTCTTCGCGGGCGATGCCATGGCGTCGTCGGTCTCGCCGACCGCGACCTCGTCCGCGGCGGCGGACGAGGTGGCGGCTGTGGTGGCCTTCTTGGCCGTGACCGTCTTGGCGGCCACCGTCTTGGTGGCAGTGCGCTTCGCCGGGCTCTTCGCTGCGACGCTCTTGCGGGTGCGCTTGGGCGCCTCTGCGGCACTGACCATCAGCGTCACACCCTCCTCGTCGAGGACCTGGTTGAGGCTGCGCAGAACGTTCTTCCACTGGGTCGACGGAATCTGGTCAGCCTCGAAGGCCCGACGCACGTCATCGCCGGCGATCTGCCCCTCAGCCTTTCCCCGCTCGATGAGCGCCAACAGAGACTCGGATTCGGCGATCTCCGTGGGGAGCGTACGGGATGTGCTGGCCGACACGAACAACCTCTCGGAACGATGGAAATGGCTTCCGGCCCCGTCCACAATGGATGGGAGCCGACGACCGACGGCAAGGATGAACCGACGGCGCGGGCGGGAGTGCGGAGTTGTACAGCGTCTCGGACGAGAGCCGTATTCCCTCCTCTGCTGCCACCTCTTTAGTCATCGCACTGCCTCAAAGAGCGTTACGCCCAATCATCGTGGCCCGAGTCACACCGCACATCAGGACGGGACGTCTCATACGAGGACAGTTCGCTCCCCGCCGCCGGACCCGGGCCAGGGTCCGGCGGCGCCGGTACCGCTCATGGAGCCCGTACGGTCAGTGCTCGCGCGGCGCCGGCACCACGCGCTCGACCTCGGGGTGAACGGTGAGCAGTTGGCGCATCGCGGCCTCGGCGCCGGCGGGGTCCCCCGCGCCGATCGCCTCGACGATCCGCAGATGGTGGCCGACCCCGGCCTCGCTGGGGCGATCGCAGCCCACGACCGGACCACCCGAGACGTGCAGGGCGGAGGAGACGATGCCGGAGAGGTGCTCCAGCATGCGGTTGCCCGCGACCTGCAGCAGCAGCGAGTGGAACTCGGTGTCCGCGCGGGAGAAGGTGAGCGAGTCGTTCTGGGTCAGCGCGTGGCCCATGATCTCGGCCATGTCGGCGAGGCGCTGCTGGAGGTCCTCACGTCCGTGGCCCGCCGCGAGCCGGGCCGCGAGCGGCTCGATGGTCCAGCGCAGCTCGCACAGCTCGCGGCGCTGGTCCTCGCGCTGCGGCCCGAAGGCCCGCCACTCGATGATGTCCGGGTCGAGGAGGTTCCAGTCGCTGACGGGCCGGACCCGGGTGCCGACATTGGGCCGGGCGCTGACCAGCCCCTTGGCCTCAAGAACGCGCAACGACTCGCGAACGACGGTACGGGACACCTCGAAGCGCTGGCCGATCTCCTCGGGGACCAGCGGACGGTCGGCACCCAGGTCCCCGGAGACGATCATCTGGCCGAGTTGCTGGACGAGTTGGCCGTGCAGCCCGCGGCCCCGGCTGCCGGCGGCCCTGCGGCCGCCCCGGCCCAGTTCCGCGTCGCCCCCGTCCCAGGACGGTGCGCCGGCGCGGTCGGCGCCGGGGCCGCCCGCGTAGGAGTAGCGGTCAAGCTCGCCCGGAGCTGCGAGGCCGGTGTCGGCAGGGCGAGCCGCGGTCATCATGGTGTGCGCAAGGGTACTCACGCATCCTTTGTCGGCGACGCCCCGGAAACCCTTGAGTTCTTTGGTGAAAAGCACACGAAAGGGTGATCGCGCATTACCTCATAATTGACGCCTTATCGGACACAATCGGGCGCCCCTCCGGGATGGCCGGTCGATCATGTGACCGCCCCCCGCCGCGCCATCGTTGCGGTCGGCCCCGGAGCGTGGTCAGCGCATATGCGCAGAGCAGCACGGCGAGCGAGAGCGCCAGCGCCCAGCCCACGGGGCGGGCGAGCAGTCGCAAGGCGGCCGACACTCCATGATCGACACCGGTCGGCCACTGCATCATGGTCACCGACCGGAGCCGGTCCGGCAGCCCGATGATCGATCGGGCCGACGGGCTGCCCAGCACCTGACGCACCACTGGCACCATCACCACCGGCACCGCCAGAACGGCGGCCAGCCCCATCAACGCGGACCGGAAGACGCCCGCGGCCAACAGGCCGGCCCAGGCGCACCCCACAACGAGCCCGGCCCAACCCGCGATGAGCGCGGGCCAGTCAGCGGGAAGCGCAGCGCCGTCAGCCCCGTAGAGGAAACGCAGCGCGAACCCGTCGAGCACGAGGACAGCGAACGCGAGCAGCAGTGCGGTGACGGCGCTGACCACGAGCTTGGCGCCCAGCAGGCCAAGGCGGCGCGGGAGAGCGCCCTGGTCCGGGGAGAGCGCGGGGTAACGGAACTCCTGGCCAAAGGCGAAGGCGCCGAGCAGCCCGGCTCCCACCGCGGCCGGCGGCAGCGGAAAGACGGCCGGCCAGCCAGTGAGCAGGGGAAGCTCCGAAGGGCGCCCGTTACGGGCGATCAGCACGGAGATGAGGAGCGAGGCAGTCAGTGAGAGCGCCGCGACCACCCAGCCAGGGCGTGCTCCGACAGCCCGGAGCAGCTCGTAGCGGAACGGTTGCACAGGCCCCGGAGGCGGCAGCCGACCGAACGCAGGCGCCGCCGGTACGGACTCCACGCCCACCCCTCCAGGCCGCTCGGCACCGCCACCCGCACCGACCGGTACCGAAACGTCCCCCGCCTCTCCCCCTTCCTCTTCCGCACTCGCCGCTGATGCCGCTGCGGGCGCCTCGCCCCAGCCCGCACGGCGGCCGTCGGCCCGCTGGAGAGGGGCCGCCGGGGCGGTGTCACCGCTCTCCTCGGCGAGTCGGTGCACCACGATGCCGTTCCGGTACGCGGCCTCCCCCACAGCCGCGCACGTACTGCCGTACACAGAGATGCGGCTCCCGCCCTCGCGCACTACCTCGATGGGCCGGTCCGAGCCGTGCGACTCATCTGTGAGGAGTGCGGCGAGCCGCCCCGCGAGCGGTGACCGCACGGCGACCCGGGGCCTCAGCCGGGTCCGGGCGAAGTCCGCGGCCTCCTGATCCGCCAGCAGACAACCGGCCTCGACGGTGACCACCCGGTCCGCGATCCGCGCGGCCTCCTTCGGCTCACGAGAAGTGATCAGCACGACGCCGCCCTGGTCCGCGTAACCCCGCAACAGACCGTGCAACCAGGCGGTTTCGCGCGGCGAGAGCCCCTGCGCGGGCTCGTCGAGCACCAGGGTGTGCGGGTCGCCGAGCAGCGCCGCGGCGAGGCCGAGACGCCGGTCCATACCGAGCGAGAAGTCGCCGAGCCGCTGATCGGCCAGGCCGCTGAGTCCGACGACTTCGAGGACGTCGTCGGCCCGGTCGCCGGGCACCCCGACGGCCGCGCTCAGCATCCGCAGATGACCACGGGCCGTCCGGCCGGGGTGGCCGGGACTGTCGCCGAGGAGCACACCGATCTCGCGGGCAGGGTGCGGGATCATGTGCAGCGGGCGCCCTCTGAAGAGGGCGACGCCGCGCCCCGGGTCGAGGCGGAGCAGCAGACGCAGCGCGCTGGTCTTGCCGGCCCCGTCCGACCCGAGCAGCACGGTGACGCGTCCGGAGTGCGCCTCGAAGGTGAGGTCGTCGACGGCTGGTGACTGGTTGCGGCGGGGGACACTGGTCAGCCCGATGGCCTGGATCATGGCTTCTCTCGCGGGGCGTGAGACCGCTTGGCGGCGCATACGGAAGGGCGGGGGTACATACCCCGGCACGGTAACCCGTTATGCCCCATTTGTTGCGTAGTCAGCGCCTCCCGGCGCTACCCGTGTCCGATCCCCCACCCGCACCGCCCACTCCCGCCCCACCCCGGGAGCCCCGCGCAACCTCTCCGCCGCACCGGCTGCACCGCCTCACCTCCGGCCGGCACCCCTCAGGCCCGCCATCGGGGCGTCAGGCGTCAGGCCGCAGCATCGGAGGATTCAGCAGGGGCGCACCTCCCGCCCGGAAAAGCTGCGCCGGCCGACCGCCCTGACGTGTCGTCGTCCCGCCCGTCGGCACCAGGAAGCCCGGCGTGCCGGTCACCTTGCGATGGAAGTTGCGAGGGTCCAGCGCGACGCCCCACACCGCCTCGTAGACCCGGCGCAGTTCTCCCACCGTGAACTCCTGCGGGCAGAAAGCAGTGGCCAGCGACGAGTACTCGATCTTGGACCGGGCCCGCTCCACACCATCCGCCAGGATGCGGGCGTGGTCGAACGCGAGCGGGGCCGCCTGCTCCCCGTCCCGGCCGAATCCGCTCTCCTGATCGAGCAGATCGTCCACCGGCGCCCAGCGCACACTGCGCGCGTCTCCCCCGGCCCGGGGCGCGGGAAGGTCCGGGGCGAGCGCCAGGTGGGCGACGCTCACCACCCGCATCCGGGGGTCGCGCTTGGGGTCGCCATAGGTCCCCAGTTGTTCGAGGTGCGCGGCATTGGCGGGCACGGTGCCCGCGGGATCCTGCGCGAGCAGCCCGGTCTCCTCGGCCAGCTCTCTCGCGGCGGCGGCACCCAGGTCCTCGTCGACGCGCACGAAGCCGCCCGGAAGGGCCCAGCGTCCTTGGTAGGGCGGCTCACCACGGCGGACAGCCAGGGAACACAGTGCGTGCCGGCGCACGGTGAGCACGACCAGGTCGACAGTTACAGCGAAGGGCGGGAAGGCCGACGGGTCGTAGGGCATGACGCGATCATAGTCGTCTGCTTGACGATAAACAGGCCCCTGAGCGTCGTCCTCTGGCGGCTGATCGGACTGTACGAGGCGCATACCGTTCAGCCCCCCAATTGCAGACCGTCGGCGGCTTCCTCGACCATGCCCAGGCCGAGCCTGCTGATGCGTACGGCGAAGGGCTGCTCTGCCACGCGCAACCCCGTGAACTGCAACGCACCGAGTGGAGCGGTGTGCATCGGACGGACCGCCACGGTCCCGGCCGGTACGTCCGGGAGCACCCCCGCGGGCGTCGTGAGCAGCCGTACTGCCGCCGCCGAGGCGACCGCGGCCGGACGGCACGCGGCCGGGTGCGGCAGTGGGGCGCTCCCCGAGGTGCGCTGTTCGCCCGCGTACATCTCGGGGAGCCGATGGGCAAAGGTGGCGGCGGCGTTGAGGACTCCGCACAGCAAGGAGCCCGCTTCCTTCTCGTATCCGGCGGCGGCCAGCCCGGCGACGGCCACGGCCGTCTCATGGACGCGCACGGCACCGCTCCGATGGCCGAACGGGTTGTATCCGGGCTCCCTGGCGGCGAGGGTGCGCAGCCCCCACCCGGAGTCGAGGGCCGGGCCGCCGAGGAGCCGGGCCAATTGCCCCGTCTGGACCTTGTCGAGCAGCCCCACCGCGTAGGCGCCCTCGCCCAGCAGGCCCGTGTCGAGGAGGTGGGAGGCCGTCGCCCCCAGTCGCGTCATCGCGCTGCCGTTGGGCATCCGAACCGCTGCCGGCCGCCCGCCACCCCGGTCCTCGACCCAGAACTCCTCGCGGAAGCGGCGGCGCAGATCCGCCGCCCATTCCCGCCAGCCCGATGCTCCTGGACGGCCGTACGCGTCCAGGAGGTCCGCACCGAGCAGCGCCGCCCGGTGCGCGTGCGCCTGTGCCTCGCAGCGGTACGGACCGCCGGGCGACGGGTCCGCGAGGTAACCGCGGTCCCCCACCGCGTTGCGCAGCCACAGCAGGCAGCGTTCGGCCACCGACAGCAGTGGTTCGGCGTCCTTGTCGGGCAGGCCCCACCGGCGGGCCTCGGCCAGGACCGTGGGGAACAGCAGGGTGGCCTCGACACCCGTGCAACTGGGTGGCAGATGTGGCCCGGCATGCCGCATCGCACCGGGGATGCGGCCGCCCTCCGGCCCCCGCCCTCCCAATTGCGTACGGGCCAGGGTGCGCAGTGTCCCGGCGGCGAGGCGCACCCCCAGCGGCAGTGTCATACGGGCCGCCCATAGCGCTTCTGCGGGGGCGAGGCCGCAGCGCCAGGGAACACCCGCCGCGGGGTAGGCGTCGCCTGGCCGGCGGGGGTCGCGCAAGAGCAGCGCCCCGAGATCGTCCACGGCGATGCGGAGCAGAGTCTCAACCCTTGTGTCGTCGCCCGTGACTCGCGTAGGCCCCCAGAGCGGAGCGCCGCCGCGTCCTCGTGGGGCGGCCCCGGCAGCAGGCCCCCGCGGCGGCCCGATCCGCGTCTGATCGGACCACTCCAGCCGTACCTGGAGTTGGATGCTCCGCGATCCGCCGGGCGGCACTTCCAGCTCCCAGCAGAGCAGTCCCGCCGATGCCAGCGTGTCCTTGGGCGCAGGTTCGGCCGTGACGACCGCGTGCAGGCCCGGCGTGGACCAGCGCATGCCGCTGTCGTGTACGCAGGCGGGGAGTTCGGGCCCGGTATGCCCGGCGGCGGCCGCGCCGAGCTCGGCCAGGTCGGTGCCCAGGGAGACCTCGATCGGGAGCCTGAGAACGCGGCCGGCGGTGCTGTGCACCGTGATGCGTTCGGTGCCGTCGGCGTGGCGCAGCCGTTCCACGGTGACGGACGGGTCCGGTCCTGAATCGGCCATCGTGCGCACCGTGCCCACGAATCGGACTTGGTCCGAGCCGAGGAGCCGCGCCTGCACGGGCAGCGGCTCCGCTCCCGCGACACGCAGACGACACCGGGCCAGGACCCTTCGGCCCGAACGGTAGAAGCCGTGGAGTCCTTGGCCGGAGAGCTGGCCGTGTTCGGCGGAGATGGCCAGGGACGGCATGGCCACACAGATCAGCGCCGTGTGTACGGGTTGTGGTTCCGCGCGACTCGCGCCGGGCCGAGCCGGTGCGGTGGGACGGCGGGCCGGCTGACCGATGGGGACCATGCCTTGCACTGGGTGCGCTCCCTGGGGACGTGTCGGACCTGATGAGGATCGCGGCCACTGATATGAACGGCGCGGTCGTCGCGCAGGACACGGTGGACGGATCTGTGAGGTGTTACTGGGCGCTGCGGGCGCCGCGCTGTCCATCCTTGCCTCGTACACGCGGCTTGCCGGCGGCCCCGGCGGTTTTCCCGGGTCCGGTGGGCCCGGCAGGCCCGGTCGTACCACCGGACCCAGCCGCACGAGCCGCTCCGACCGCTCGGCCGACGGCCGTCGTGCGGGCGGGCCCAGTCGTACGAGCAGCCGTCGCACGGGGAACGGCCGTACGAGCGGAGGTCGCAGGCCCGCCCTTGGGCCGCGGCCGACGACGACGCCCGTTCGCGGAGGCTTCGTCAGCGGTGGCCGCACGCTCCAGCTCGGCGTGGACCGCCGTGTGCACCGCGCGGTCGGCGCGCTCCTTGCGCAGGCAGTTTCGCAGCGTCTCGGGGTCCAGCCCGTCATTGCACGCCTGGAAGAGGAGATGCGCGAAGAGATAGTCGGGGTCGATACGCAGGGCTCGGCTGAACGCCACCCTCGCCTCCGGCCCTTCGCCGACCGACCACGCGACCCAGCCCGCGAGCGCGAGCGGTGCCGCGCCGTACTCGGTGTAGGAACCCACACAGCGGCGGGCGAGGGCGCGCCAGACTCGCAGCGCGGCTTGGCCGTCCGGTCCTTCCATCCATTCCGCCGCCTGGTCCCGCGTAGTCCTGTCCTGCAGCCCGATGATGATCGTGGCGGCTTCGTCGTGGCTGAGTAGCGTGTCGTCGTGCGCGTCGGACTTCATGGGGTGCGCGAGAGGCGGTGTGTCCCGGAATCGGCCCAGGACCAGACGCAGGACGTCCAGCGTCTCCTCTCGCACCGCTTCACAGCCCCCGCCGTCGAGGATCCGCGGTAGGAGCCGGCCTCCCGCGGCGTCCAGCGCGCGTTCCTGCTGGGGTACGGATTCCCCGGTCATCGGTGCGAGTCGCGCCTCCATTTCCTTGAGTGTGCCGCGCACCCGCATGCCGACATAGGCGGCGGTGGCGGCCATCGCCGAGGTGCCGGGCAGTGCCATCGGTACTCCTTCCGGCGGGCAGCAGCGGCTGTCGGGGCAGCAGTAGGACCAGAAGCGGCCGTCCGAGATGCACAGTGCCTCGTACACGGGCACCTCAAGCTCGCCGCACGCGATGCGCAAGCGCTGGGCGAGCGGGCGCAGCCGCTCCATCACGGCCCTTCCGGACTCCCCTGGCGCGGGGTCCTGGCAGAAGAACAGGACGATGCCGTCGGGTCGGGTTCCGCGCTTTTCGCAGTTGGTCACGAGGGTCTCGGCGAGTTGGTCGCACACGTCCGGCCACTCCTCGCGGGTACGGGGGAGGCCGAGCCTGAGCCGGCCGCCGAGGCGGCCGCGCTCACCGTGCAGTGCGGCCATCACCACGCTGTCATCCGGGTGAAAACCCACCAAAAACGGCAGGGCGTCGGCGAGTTCGGCGGCGCTGCGGAGCGTGATCTGCTGCTCGGTCGGCGCGGCGGAACGGCGAGTTGATTCGTTGCGCTTCGTCATGGCCAGACCGTCCCGCACATTTGTCAAGCCTCGCCAGCCCTGTGGATAAGTCGCAGATTGTCTTACTTATTCTGTGGATGAAAGTTATCCACAGGTCTCGCGACTCGTTCGCGCATTGTCGGTGGCCTCGTGTTGCATGGGGGCATGAGCAACGAAGACCTCCGCGCCGCAGCCGACACCGTCCTGTCCCGTCTCGTCGGAGACACGACAGGCCGGGCGAAGCTGCGCGAAGACCAGTGGCGGGCGATCGAAGCGCTGGTCGCGGACCATCGCCGGGCGCTGGTCGTGCAGCGCACCGGCTGGGGCAAGTCCGCGGTGTACTTCGTCGCGACCGCGCTGCTGCGACGGCGCGGCAGCGGACCGACGGTGATCGTCTCACCGCTCCTCGCGCTCATGCGCAACCAGGTGGAGGCGGCCGAGCGCGCGGGGATTCGCGCGCGCACGATCAATTCGGCCAATACCGAGGAGTGGGACACCGTCCAGGCGGAGGTCGCCGCGGGTGAGGTGGACGTCCTGCTGGTGAGCCCGGAGCGGCTGAACAACCCCGATTTCCGCGACCAGGTCCTGCCAAAGCTCGCCGCGGCCACCGGGATGCTGGTCGTCGACGAGGCGCACTGCATCTCCGACTGGGGCCACGACTTCCGGCCCGACTACCGCCGGCTGCGCACCATGCTCGCCGAGCTGCCGCCCGGCGTCCCCGTCCTGGCCACGACCGCCACCGCCAACGCGCGCGTCACAGCCGATGTCGCCGAACAGCTCGGCACGGGCGAGGGGGCCGCCGAAGCCCTCGTGCTGCGCGGACCGCTGGACCGGGAGAGCCTGAGCCTGGGCGTTCTGCAACTGCCCGACGCCGCACACCGGTTGGGCTGGCTCGCCGACCACCTCGACGAGCTGCCGGGCTCCGGGATCATCTACACCCTCACGGTCGCCGCCGCCGAGGAGGTGACGGTGTTCCTCCGCCGCCGAGGTCACACCGTGGCCTCGTACACGGGAAAGACCGAGAACGCGGACCGGGTCCAGGCCGAGGAGGATCTGCTCGCGAACCGCGTCAAAGCCCTGGTCGCCACCTCCGCCCTGGGCATGGGGTTCGACAAGCCGGACCTCGGCTTCGTGGTGCACCTCGGCTCGCCTTCCTCCCCCATCGCCTACTACCAGCAGGTCGGCCGCGCCGGTCGCGGGGTCGAGCACGCCGAGGTGCTGCTGCTGCCCGGCCGGGAGGACGAGGCCATCTGGAAGTACTTCGCCTCGCTGGCCTTCCCCTCCGAAGAGCAGGTGCGTCGCACGCTCGACGTGCTCGCGGCATCGGACCGGCCGGTGTCCCTGCCCGCTCTCGAACCACGCGTCGACCTGCGGCGGTCGCGCCTGGAGACCATGCTCAAGGTCCTCGACGTGGACGGCGCGGTCCACCGGGTGCGCGGCGGCTGGACCGCCACCGGCCGGCCCTGGACCTACGACGCCGAGCGGTACGCGTGGGTGGCGCGGCAGCGCGAGGCCGAGCAGCAGGCGATGCGCGAGTACGCCGCGACGACGGCCTGCCGAATGGAGTTCCTGCGGCGGCAGTTGGACGATGAGCAGGCGGCGCCGTGCGGCCGGTGCGACAACTGCGCGGGGGCACGGTTCGCCACCGATGTCTCCGACGCCTCGCTGGACGCGTCGCGGGGCGAACTCGGACGGCCCGGTGCCGAGCTCGAACCCCGGCGAATGTGGCCGACGGGGATGCCTGCGGTCGGCATCGAACTCAAGGGCCGCATTCCGGCCGGCGAACAGGCCGCCACCGGGCGGGCGCTCGGGCGTCTCTCCGACATCGGATGGGGCAATCGGTTGCGGCCGCTGCTCGCTCCCCAGGCCCCGGACTGCCCGGTCCCCGACGACGTGGCCGACGCGGTGGTCACCGTGCTCGCCGACTGGGCCAAGGGCCCGGGTGGCTGGGCGTCCGGCGCACCGGACGCGCCGGACCGGCCGGTGGGCGTCGTCACCATGGCCTCGCGCACCCGGCCCGAACTGATCCGGACACTCGGCGAGCGCATCGCGACGATCGGCAGGATGCCGCTGCTCGGCAGCGTCGTGTACCGCGACACGGAAGCGGACACCCATGTGCCGCGCACCAACAGCGCCCAGCGGTTGCGGGCGCTGGACGGCGCGCTGACCGTGCCGCCCGCGCTCGCCGAGGCGCTGGCCGGGGCCGGGGGCCCGGTCCTGCTCGTGGACGATCTGTCCGATACAGGGTGGACGCTCGCGGTGGCCGCTCGGCTGCTGCGCCGGGCCGGGGCCCCAGGGGTCTTCCCCCTGGTCCTCGCGGTACAGGGGTGAACGCGCGTGGCGGGCCCGCGGTTCGGGAAGGAGTGTAGGGAGCGCGGCGTCAAATACCGGGCACAGGCGCGGATTGCTCGTTGCCGCCCGCCGACACGGCCGCGAGAATTGACCCCGTTCCCCGCCCCTGCCCATTCACAACCCGCTGGAGCCGCGGGGCGGCGCGTGCCCGTGCCGGACGCCTCATCCGGACCGTGTGCGCACAGACGAAGGGAGGAAGGTGACCTTCGGCTTCGCTCCGCCCCCGTCCGCCGCTTCCTCGTCCCGGCTGGGCAGGATGCTCGAACCCGCCGAGTGGGCGGCGGCAGGCATACCCCTGCTGCGCAATCCCCGCGAACTCGTCACCAGCCTCCACTCGCGTCATCTGCCCATCCCGCGCACGGCAGTCGTCGCGGTCCTCGACCCGGAGCAGCACCTGGCGGCCAGCGCGTCGTTCGCCCGGCGGGCCGCCGAGGCGGACGGCTGGGAGTTCCGCAACGCGCTCCTCACTCAGCTGCGGAGGATCATCCCGCACGATCTGCGGCTACGAGCTCCAGTCCGCACCGCCGTGTTGCTCTACTGCCGCGAGGGCGAGGCCCGTTGGACGGAGGAGGACGGTGCGTGGTTGTGGGGGCTGCGGGACGCCTGCACGCTGCACGGGCTGCGCTGCGGCGCGTACATCACGCTCACCAGGACCGGGTGGCAGGTTCTGGGCGAGGGGCGGGGCGGTAAGCGGCCGCACTCCCACTCCACCGCGAGTCAGGACGGATCCCGCGGGGACGGGAGGGACTGGGGCGACGAAGGCAGCGAAGGGGAGGATGCAGAGGACCTGAGCGAGCCGGTGGCCTCTGGGAGTGGAGTTCCGGAGGCGCTGCGCGGTACGGCCGTCCGCTGAGCAGCGGTATGGGGGCCGTGGTCCGTATACGAAAGCATCGGCCGGCCGCCTCCTGGTTCGGGGACGGCCGACCGACGATCCGCTGATACGGGTTGCCGCGTACTAGACGCTCGTGGAGATCACGGCGTTGATGCGCTGCGGGTCGCCGCAGATGATCAGCAGCACACCGGCGCGAGCCATCGCGGTCGGCAGCGCGCCGGACACGACTTCGTCCGCACCGCCGTTGACGGCGACCACCACGACCGGGCGGGTCGTGGCCCGCTCGGCGGCGGCGACCGCGTAGAAGACATCGTCACCGGCGTCGTGCTGCGCCCAGTAGGACGCCTCGCCGAAGGACAGCTCGTGCGCCGCCCACGGGTGCGGGTCTCCGGTGGTGAGCACCAGGATCTCGCCGGGTGCCCGACCGGAGTCCAGCAGCAGGTCGACGGCTTCGTCGGCCGCGTCCAGCGCTCCCTCCACGGAGGCGGGGATCAGCTGGATCTGCGGTGCCGCGGAAGCGGCCGGGGCGGCCGCGTCGGCCACAGCGGTCGTGGCGGCCTGGGAGGCGGTGGCGGCTTCGGCGGCCGGAGCGTTCACCGCCGCATCGCGCGGGGTGCGCTGGGACGGGGCCGTGGCCGAACTCCGGCTCGGGCCCGGAACACCGGGCCGCTTCGGGGCCGGACGGGGGCCAGGACCAGGGACAGGACGGGGGGTCGGCGCGGTGCGGCCGGCGGCCGGAGTAACGCGGGGACCCGGGACACTCTCGTGAATCTGAGGCTCCTCGGGGATGAGAGGCATGGGCTGATGTTAATCAAACGCCGGTGCGGGTCGCGTCGGCGGGTGGCGGTCGGGCCGCTCAGAAATCGAAACCGAGCTGGCCACTGGCCTCCAGAGCAGCAGTTTCCGGGGCGCTGCGGGCCCGCTTTAGGTGCCGCCATCGGGGCAGCGCGTCCAGATACGACCAGGACAATCGGTGGTACGGGGTCGGGCCCAGCTCGGCCAAGGCGGCCTGGTGCACCGGCGAGGGGTATCCGGCGTTGTCGACGAAGGCGAAATCCGCGTGGTCGACGCCGAGTTCGGCCATCATCGCGTCCCGCGTGACCTTGGCGATGACGGAGGCCGCGGCCACGGCGATGCAGGACTGGTCGCCCTTGATGACCGTACGCACGCGCCAGGGTGCTCCGAGGTAGTCGTGCTTGCCGTCGAGGATCACCGCGTCGGGCCGTACGGGCAGCGCCTCCAGGGCTCGCGCGGCGGCCAGCCTTAGGGCGGCCGTCATGCCCAACTCGTCGATCTCCTGCGGAGAGGAGTGGCCGAGCGCGTGCGCGGTGACCCAGGTCCGCAGCTCCGTGGCGAGCGCTGTGCGGCGCTTGGGGGTCAGCAGCTTGGAGTCGGTGAGTCCGGCCGGGGCGCGGCGCAGTCCGGTGACGGCGGCGCACACGGTGACGGGGCCGGCCCAGGCGCCGCGTCCGACTTCGTCGACTCCGGCGACGGTCTTGGCTCCGGTGGTGGCACGGAGCGAGCGCTCGACGCTGTGGGTGGGCGGTTCGTACGGCATGGCGCGAGCAAGCGTACGCCCCTTGAGCCGTGGTGTCCGCCCCCGGTACCGGTCTGATCCGGCCCCGGGGGCGGGAACGTGACCTGATCGACGCGTTCGCGGGCTCGGGCGGTCAGTTTTCCGCGGTCGGGAGCCAGTCGGGCAGCGGTTCCACGCGCTCCAGCCACCCGGCCGGCGGGGCGCCCCGCTCCCCTGCCGCGACCACCCCGCCGACGATGGCGCAGGTGGTGTCCACGTCCCCGCCCACCTGGGCGGTGGTCCAGAACGCCGTCTCGAAGGAATCGAGGTTGCGGGCGGCGGCCCACAGGGCGAAGGGCACGGTGTCGTGGGCACTGGTGCGGCGGCCGCAGCCGAGGACCGCGGCCACGGTGTGTGCGTCGTCGTAGTCGAGCATGCCGCGGGCCCGGCGCAGTCCGGCCTGGACGGCGCTGCGCGGTACGAGATCGACCACGGAGTCCAGCAGGTCGCCCGGGCTCGGCGGCTCGGGGGCGGCGGCCAGGGAGGCCGCGGCGGCCACGGCCATCGCCCCGGCCACGGCCTCGCGGTGCTGGTGCGTGGTGTAGGCCGAGATTTCCGCTTGATGCGTGGCCTGTTCCGGATCATCCGCGTACCAGGCGCCCAGCGGGGCGATCCGCATGGCCGCGCCGTTGCCCCAGGAGCCCTGGCCCTGGAAGAGGCCGGAGGCGAGTTCGCGCCAGTCGCCGCCTTCGCGGACCAGACGCAGCATCCGGTTCACCGCGGGGCCGTAACCGCGGTCGAAGTCGTGGTGGACGGCGAAGGAGCGGGCCAGGGCATCCTGGTCGACGCGTCCGTACTCGAACAGGACTGCCACCACTGAGCAGGCCATTTCGGTGTCGTCGGTCCACTGCCAGGGGGCGGGCGGCAGTTCGCGGCGCTTGAGGGACGGGTAGTTGGCGGGCACGAAGAACTGGGAGCCGAGGGCGTCGCCCAGGGTCAGCCCGCGGAGGCTCGCGCGGGAGCGGGAGGAACGGTCAGCGGTCATCGCAGCGACTCTAACCCGCGATGCCGTACGGCTCCGGGGTGCACCAGTGCTCGAAGGGGCGGTCAAGGTGGTAGCGGCCGTCGTCGCCGAGGAGCAGGACGCGGGACTCGGCGTTGCCGGGGTTCGACAGGGACTCGAATTCCGCGACGCTCCAGTGGAGCCACCTCATGCAGAAGAGTCGCATGGTCAGCCCGTGGGTGACGAGCAGGACGTTCGGCGGGTGGGAGGGGTCCTCGAAGCTGCGCCACAGGCTTTCCAGGAAGGCTCCGACCCGGTCGTACACGTCGGCCCCGGACTCGCCCTGGGCGAAGCGGTAGAAGAAGTGCCCGTACGCGTCGCGGTACGCCTTCTGCTTGCGCACGTCGTCGCGGTCCTGCCAGTTTCCCCAGTCCTGCTCGCGCAGCCGCGGCTCTTCGCGGACCCGGACCCGGGAGGCGTCGAGGTGGAACGACTGGAAGGTCTGGTGAGTGCGCCGGTAGGGCGAGACGTACGCGGACACGCGCTCGTCGCCGAAAGTCGCGCGGAGCTCCGTGCCGGCCTCCTCGGCCTGCTTGCGCCCGGCCTCCGTCAGGCTCAGAGCGTGATCGGGTTCTCGTTCGTACACCGTGTCGTCGACATTCCCCTCCGATTCTCCGTGCCGGATGAGGACTATGCGCCGGGGCCGTGCCATGCACTCCAGCCTAGATCGAGTGGCGGCGGCCTGCCTCATACAGCCCGCGGACGGGTGCCACAGGGGCGGGAGGCGTCAGACGGTCCAGGAGGGCTCGATGGTGACGACGTCCCCGGCTATCGCCGTCATGTCCGCTTCGATCTGCGTCCTCGACGCCAGCCGCTCGACCCGGTCCGTGCGGTATTTGCCGTGTTCGGCCTGGGAGTCCCACATCGACAGCACCAGGAACTCGCCGCCGGGGGCCTGGCCGAACGATCCCCGCAGCATGCCCGGGGAGCCGGCCATCGCCGGGTTCCACACCTTTTCCTGCATCAGGGTGAAGTGCTCCACCCGTTCCTCGTGGACCCGGCAGTGCGCGACGCGCACCACGTCCGCGTCCGCGAAGTGCGGCCGGAACCCGACTTTCACATCGATTTGGTGCTCGAAAAGCCGGACTTGCAGGTCTTTGTACGTGCCTGCTTGCGCGGCCGCCAGCCTGTCGTGCGAACGCGCCATGAACGAGTCGTAGAACGACCGGCTCTCCCAGAACGCGAAGAGATGCGCCACGTGCGGGCGCCCCCTGCTCCAACCTCCGCCCTGACCCCGGAACCCCGGTTCCCCTAGCAATCCCGCCCATTTCCGCTGCCCTCGCTCGAAACCGCGGCGGTCCACCACGGTGCAGCGAATCCACTTGACCAGCACGGCGCCATCGTACGGCGCTGGCAGTGGCCCGTATCACGCCTTGGGGCGCCGAAGCCGTCCGGGCTCCCCGCCGCGACAGGAGTGGCAACATGGTCAACCAGCGCTGGGTCCTGGGCAGTTACGAGGAAGGGACGTCCAATGAGCGGCCTCAACAAAGGCATCGAGAAGGTCAAGGTGACGCTGAAATGGGACCCGAGCCCCTCCGGCTCACCCGCCAACGACCTCGACATCATCGCCGCGACCTACTCCGCGGACACCCCGCACGGCAAGCCCGCGTACCTCGTGCACTTCGACAGCCGGTCGCCGGACGGCACGATCACCCTCAACCGGGACAGCCGGACCGGCCAGGGCTTCGGGTCGGATGAGGTGATGACGCTGGAGCTCGACCGGCTGGCGCCCGTATATACGCGAGTGGTCGTGGGCGTGGCCATTCAGCAGCGCGAGGGCCGGAAGACGTTCGGCGACGTCACGAACACCGGAATAGAAATCCTTGAGGGGTATACGGTATTGTCGGAAAACGATTTCTCCGCAGTACCCGAATCGACCGCTTCCACGGTTGCCGAATTCACCCGGGACGCTTCGGGAAAATGGAAATTCCACGAGTCCGCCCGAGGGTTCGACGCCGACCCGACCTCTTTCGCTGCGACGATGGGCGGCAGTAACCTCTAACGCGGCGCTGACCTGGGAAGACGTAACGATGTGGTGGCCGGTCCGCTCAATCCGGCCACCCCGTCGACAGCATTGCCCTCGATTTTCCGATCTCTGGGCCTCCTCACCCTTACCGGGCCCCGGATCTTCAAAGCCCTTCAGCCTTCAGCGCTTGAAGACTTAAGCACCCACAGTCCCGTCGACTCCCTCCCTCAAGAAGTCGGCGTGACCATTGTGCCGGGCGTACTCGTGTATCAGATGCAGCATTACCAGTCGCAGCGACACATGCTCGTCCCACCGTGGCTGATAGCCGGTGATGTCGAGGGATTCCGCCTCCCGCTCGATCCGCCGCGCGTGCTCGACCTCCGTCTGCCAGGCGTCGAACGCTACCGACCGCGTGGCTCCGCTCGCGTCGTAGGCCTCCTGGAAGTCGCCCTCGGCGGACCATACGCAGGGGATATCCTCTTTGTTGATCACCCGGCGGAACCACACGCGCTCCACCTCGGCCATGTTCCGCACCAGCCCGAGCGGTGAGAGCGTCGAGGGGGGCATCGACTGACGGCGCAGTTCCTCGTCGCCGAGGCCGTCACACTTCATGGCGAGGGTCGCGCGGTGGAAGTCGAGATAGGCGCGCAGCGTCTCCCGCTCGCCGCCGGTCAGGGGCGGGCTGATCCGTTCGGTAGTCATCGCAGGAGTGTAAGCGGCGCCAGCAGCCATGCGATCGGCCATGGGTAAGGGGCGTCGGCCATTGGCCGACGCCCCTTACCCATCACACGTCACATCGGGCGGTGTGCCGCCCGACGCGGCTGCGAATCAGCTGCAACCGCTGGTCGAACCGCAGCCCTCGCACAGGTAGCAGCTGCCCGCGCGGCGCATCTTGGTGCCGCAGGAGAAGCAGAGCGGAGCGTCGGCGTTGAGGCCGAGCTGCATCTCCACCAGTTCGGTGCTGTTGTGCGCCTGCTTCGGGGCCGGGGCCGCGGTGACCTCGACCACCTCGGACGCGGACGTCGCGTCCTTGGGCGCCTCGACGTGGCGGGGCGCGGACTGGGCCAGGCTCTCCACGTCCACCTCGTCGTCGTTCGGCTCGTACGAACCCGTCTCCAGGTGGCGCTGGCGCTCGCCCGCGGAGTGGATGCCGAGCGCGGAGCGCGTCTCGAAGGGCAGGAAGTCCAGCGCCAGGCGGCGGAAGATGTAGTCGACGATCGACTGCGCCATCCGCACGTCCGGGTCGTCCGTCATGCCGGCCGGCTCGAAGCGCATGTTGGTGAACTTGGAGACGTAGGTCTCCAGCGGCACGCCGTATTGCAGGCCCACCGAGACGGCGATCGAGAAGGCGTCCATCATGCCCGCCAGGGTCGAGCCCTGCTTGGACATCTTCAGGAAGACCTCGCCCAGCCCGTCGTCCGGGTAGGAATTGGCGGTCATGTAGCCCTCGGCGCCGCCCACCGTGAAGGAGGTGGTGATGCCGGGACGGCCCTTGGGGAGGCGCTTGCGGACCGGGCGGTACTCGACCACCTTCTCCGTAACGGGCTCCTCGGCCTTGGCCGCCTCCTTCTTCTTGGCGGAGAGCGGCTGGCCGACCTTGCAGTTGTCGCGGTAGATCGCCAGGGCCTTGAGGCCGAGCTTCCAGCCCTCGTAGTAGACCTCTTCGATCTCCTCGACGGTGGCCGCCTCGGGGACGTTGACGGTCTTGGAGATCGCGCCGGACAGGAACGGCTGCGCCGCCGCCATCATCCGCACGTGGCCCATGGCGGAGATCGACCGGTCGCCCATGGCGCAGTCGAAGACCTCGTAGTGGGCCGGGTCGAGGCCGGGGGCGTCGACGACATTGCCGTTCTCGGCGATGTGGGCGACGATCGCCTCGACCTGCTCCGGCGCGTAGCCGAGCCGCTTGAGCGCCTTGGGGACCGTGTTGTTCACGATCTGCATGGAGCCGCCGCCGACGAGCTTCTTGAACTTGACCAGGGCCAGGTCCGGCTCGACGCCCGTGGTGTCGCAGTCCATCATCAGGCCGATGGTGCCGGTCGGCGCGAGCACGGATGCCTGCGCATTGCGGAAGCCGTTCTTCTCGCCGAGCCGGATGACGTCCTGCCACGCCTCGGTGGCCGCGGCCCATACCGGGGTGTCCAGGTCGTCCACGCGCTTGGCGGTGCCGTTGGCGTCCGCGTGCTGCTTCATGACGCGCTTGTGGGCGTCGGCGTTGCGGGCGTAGCCGTCGTACGGGCCGACGACCGAGGCGAGCTCGGCGGAGCGCCGGTACGAAGTGCCGGTCATCAGCGAGGTGATGGCACCGGCCAGGGCGCGGCCGCCGTCGGAGTCGTACGCGTGGCCGGTGGCCATGAGCAGGGCGCCGAGGTTGGCGTAGCCGATGCCCAGCTGGCGGAAGGCGCGGGTGGTCTCGCCGATCTTCTCGGTCGGGAAGTCGGCGAAGCAGATGGAGATGTCCATCGCGGTGATGACCAGCTCGACGACCTTGGCGAAGCGCTCGGCGTCGAACGACTGGTTGCCCTGGTCGTCGTCGCGCAGGAACTTCATGAGGTTGAGCGAGGCGAGGTTGCACGAGGAGTTGTCCAGGTGCATGTACTCGCTGCAGGGGTTGGACGCGGTGATGCGGCCCGACTCCGGCGAGGTGTGCCAGTGGTTGATGGTGTCGTCGTACTGGATGCCCGGGTCGGCGCAGGCCCAGGCGGCCTCGGCCATCTTGCGGAAGAGCGACTTGGCGTCGACCTCCTCGATGACCTCGTTGTCCATACGGCCCCGCAGGCCGAACTTCGAGCCGGTCTCCACGGCCTTCATGAACTCGTCGTTCACGCGGACCGAGTTGTTGGCGTTCTGGTACTGGACGGACGTGATGTCGTCGCCGCCCAGGTCCATGTCGAAGCCGGCGTCGCGCAGCGCGCGGACCTTCTCCTCTTCCTTCACCTTGGTCTCGATGAAGGCCTCGACGTCGGGGTGGTCGACGTCGAGCACGACCATCTTGGCCGCGCGGCGGGTGGCGCCGCCCGACTTGATCGTTCCTGCGGAGGCGTCGGCGCCGCGCATGAAGGAGACCGGGCCGGAGGCGTTGCCGCCGGAGGAGAGCAGCTCCTTGGAGGAGCGGATGCGGGAGAGGTTCAGGCCGGCGCCGGAGCCGCCCTTGAAGATCATCCCCTCTTCCTTGTACCAGTCCAGGATCGAGTCCATGGAGTCGTCGACGGAGAGGATGAAGCAGGCGGAGACCTGCTGCGGCTGCTTGGTGCCAACGTTGAACCAGACCGGCGAGTTGAAGCTGAAGACCTGGTGCAGCAGCGCATAGGTCAGCTCGTGGTCGAAGATCTCGGCGTCCGCCGGGGAGGCGAAGTAGCCGTGCCGCTCGCCGGCCTCGCGGTACGTGCGCACCACACGGTCGATGAGCTGCTTCAGGCTGGCCTCGCGGTCGGGAGAGCCGACCGCGCCGCGGAAGTACTTGCTGGTGACGATGTTGACCGCGTTCACCGACCAGGAGTCGGGGAACTCGACGCCACGCTGCTCGAAGTTGATCGAGCCGTCGCGCCAGTTGGTCATGACGACGTCACGGCGCTCCCAGACCACCTCGTCGTACGGATGCACGCCGGGGGTGGTGTGGATGCGCTCGATACGCAGACCCTTGCTCGCCTTGGTTCCCTTCGAACGGGAGCCACGTGCCGGGCCACTCGCCGTCTCTGTCATTCCGCCTCCCTGTACGGGCAAAACGCCCTAATGCGCCCATTTCTTCCGTGGCGCGGTGTCTGTCTTTCGCCCGGGTGCGCGGCGCGCCCCGGACAGGTCTGTTTGGTGGCCGCTCAGTCGGCGGCCGCGGCGGGCGCGGGGACTTCCAGGTCCCCTGCGGGCCCGCCCGCGTCCGTGGTGGACCGCTGCTCACGGAGCTCGGTGACCGCGGACTCGAAGTCCTCAAGCGAGTCGAACGCCTGATACACGGACGCGAACCGAAGGTACGCGACGAGGTCGAGGTCCTTGAGCGGGCCGAGTATGGCGAGTCCCACGTCGTGGGTGGACAGCTCCGCGCTGCCGGTGGCGCGGACCGCCTCTTCGACCCGCTGGCCGAGCTGGGCCAGGGCGTCCTCGGTGACCGGCCGGCCCTGGCACGCCTTGCGTACTCCGGAGATGACCTTGTTGCGACTGAACGGCTCGGTGACCCCGCTCCGCTTGATCACCATCAGTGACGCGGTCTCCACGGTCGTAAACCTGCGGGAGCAGTCCGGGCACTGACGACGCCTGCGGATCGAGCAGCCGTCATCCGTGGTCCGACTGTCGACGACGCGGCTGTCGGGGTGCCTGCAGAAGGGGCAGTGCATGGCTCTCTACCCTCCTCACCCTCGAAAATCGGTGCACGACCAAGGGCTCCGGCGGGTCCTTACGGATCCCCCGAAGCAGCCCCAAGCATAGGCGATGCCCTCGACCAAGATTGACCGGGGACCACAACTTGTAGGTGGCTGACGCCCATCAAACCACTAGATCTGGTGTCTGGCAGTCAACCGCGCCCGGCGCGTGTCGCGCCTCGGCGGCATCCAAGAGAGTACGGGAAGCAACCCGGTCACGGCTCCACGGGGGCGAGGGTGCCACACTGGGGCCCGACGCGACGGGACTCGCCCGCCGCTCGCGGACCGCCGGTTCGGACGTCCGGACTGACGGCTTCCGCCCCAGGTTATGAGCTTCGCGGCGGAGAGTGCCGCCTTGGGGTGAATTACCACACGGCCGTACACCCATTCCCGTGATCACGTCAGCCAATTTGCCAAATTTCACTCGAACGTGTGTTTGGCGCAACCTTTCGAAAGCAACTACCGTTGTCCAACTAGGGAGAACATTTCGAGAGGGGCCGACGTGACCACCACCGCAGGCAGCGCGACCATCACCGCCCAGGACCGCTCCCAGAGCCGACTCGATACGGCGTATCCGCTCAACGAGGGGAACATGAATCCCGAGGGGCAGAAGCCCACCCGCTCGCTACCCGGCCGGCCTCCCGGAATCCGGGCCGACAGTTCGGGACTCACGGACCGGCAGCGCCGCGTGATCGAGGTCATTCGGGACTCCGTCCAGCGCCGCGGCTACCCACCGTCCATGCGCGAGATCGGCCAGGCGGTCGGGCTGTCGAGCACCTCTTCCGTCGCGCACCAGCTCATGGCGCTGGAGCGCAAGGGCTTCCTGCGCCGCGACCCGCACCGGCCGCGGGCGTACGAGGTGCGCGGCTCGGACCAGCCGAGCAGCCAGCCCACCGACACCACCGGCAAGCCGGCCGCGTCGTACGTGCCGCTGGTCGGCCGGATCGCGGCGGGCGGCCCGATCCTGGCCGAGGAGTCCGTCGAGGACGTCTTCCCGCTCCCCCGCCAACTGGTGGGCGACGGCGAGCTGTTCGTCCTCAAGGTCGTCGGCGACTCCATGGTCGAGGCCGCGATCTGCGACGGCGACTGGGTGACGGTGCGCCGGCAGCCGGTCGCGGAGAACGGCGACATCGTGGCCGCCATGCTGGACGGCGAGGCCACGGTCAAGCGCTTCAAGCGCGAGGACAACCACGTGTGGCTGCTCCCGCACAACGCCGCCTATCAGCCCATCCCCGGTGATGAGGCGACCATCCTGGGCAAGGTGGTCGCGGTGCTGCGGCGTGTGTGAGGACGCACCGAGAGACCGGCCCCGGAACCACTGCGCCGGTTCCGGGGCCCTGTGTTGAGCTGACGGGGCCAGGCCTGTCCCAGCCCACCGCCGCGCGGGCGGCGGGCCCGTAGCGGACTACTCCCCCGCCGCCTGCGACACGTCCGCCGCCTTCGCGGCGGCATCGATGGCGGCCAGTGAGCGGCGCGCCTGATTGCGGTCCGTCGTGTACCAGAAGTCCGGCATCGAAGCCCGCAGGAAGCTGCCGTAGCGGGCCGTGGCCAGCCGCGGGTCGAGCACCGCCACCACGCCCCGGTCCCCGGAGGCCCGTACGAGCCGGCCGGCCCCCTGCGCCATCAGCAGCGCCGCGTGGGTCGCGGCGACCGCCATGAAACCGTTGCCGCCCGCCTCCTCCACCGCCTTCTGCCGGGCGCTCATCAGCGGGTCGTCGGGGCGCGGGAAGGGCACCCGGTCCATGACGACCAGCTGGCAGTTCACTCCGGGGACGTCGACGCCCTGCCAGAGCGACAGGGTGCCGAACAGGCACGTACGGGCGTCCGTGGCGAAGGTGCGGATCAGCTCGCCCAGCGTCTCCTCGCCCTGGAGCAGGATCGGCACGTCGAGCCTGCCGCGCATCGCCTCCGCCGCGCCCTGGGCGGCCCGCATCGAGGAGAACAGCCCCAGCGTCCGGCCGCCGGCGGCCTCCACCAGCTCCGCCAGCTCGTCGAGCATGTCGGTGCGGCTGCCCTCCCGGCCGGGCTGGGAGAGGTGCCGGGCGACGTAGAGGATGCCCTGCTTGGGGTAGTCGAACGGCGACCCGACGTCGATGCCCTTCCACTGCGGCACGTCGTCGCCCCCGGTGCCCTCCGGGGCTAGCCCCAGAGACGCGCCGACCCCGTTGAAGTCGCCGCCGAGCTTGAGCGTCGCCGAGGTGAGCACCACGGAGCGCTCGCTGAAGAGCTTCTCCCGCAGCAGCCCGGAGACCGAGAGCGGAGCCACCCGCAGGGAGGCCCCGAACCGGTCGTGGCGCTCGTACCAGACGACGTCGTACTCGGAGCCCTCCACGATCCGCTCGGCGACCCCGTGGACGTTCTCCACGGCGGCGAGCGCCTGCTTGCGGACGGCGTCCTCGTCCTGGACCGACTTGTCCCTCGTGGCGCCCATCGCCGAGATCACCGTGCGCGCGGCGTCACGCAGCGACATCAGGGCGTAGCCCAGGTCCTCGGGGATCTCTTCCAGGCGGCCCGGCAGAGCGAGCTCCATGAGGCCCTCGAAGGTCTCCGCGGCGGTCTGCAGAGCGTCGGCGGCCTTCTCGTTGACGAGCTTGGCGGCGCGCCGGACGGCCCGGTTGACCTGGCCCGGGGTGAGCTCGCCGGTGGCGACGCCGGTGACACGGGAGACCAGCTCGTGGGCCTCGTCGACGATCAGCACCTCGTGGCTGGGCAGCACCGGCGCCCCCTCGATGGCGTCGATGGCGAGGAGCGCGTGGTTGGTGACGACGACGTCGGCGAGCTTGGCGCGCTCCCGGGCGGCCTCGGCGAAGCACTCCGCGCCGTACGCGCACTTGCTCGCGCCGAGGCACTCGCGGGAGGTGACGGAGACCTGGGACCAGGCGCGGTCGGAGACGCCCGGGGTCAGGTCGTCGCGGTCGCCGGTCTCGGTGTCCGAGGACCAGTCGCGCAGCCGCAGCAGGTCCTTGCCGAGCTTGCTGGTCGGGGTGGCCGACTCGAACGGGTCGAAGAGCACCTCTTCCTCCTCCTGCGGCACCCCCTCATGGAGCCGGTGCAGGCACATGTAGTTCGAGCGGCCCTTGAGCATCGCGAATTCGGGGCGGCGGCGCAGCAGCGGGTGCAGCGCGTCGACCGTGCGGGGCAGGTCCCGCTCGACGAGCTGCCGCTGGAGGGCGAGCGTGGCGGTGGCGACCACCACGCGTTCGCCGTGTGCGAGGGCCGGCACCAGATAGCCGAGGGACTTGCCGGTGCCGGTGCCCGCCTGCACCAGCAGGTGGGCGTTGTCGTCCACGGCCTCGGCGACCGCTTCGGCCATGGTGACCTGGCCGGGGCGCTCCGTACCGCCCACGGCGGTGACGGCGGCGTGCAGCAGATCGGGGAGGGAGGGCTTCGTCGTCATAGCCCTGACACCCTACGGTGCGGCACTGACATCGCTGTCCACGCGGCCCTCGGACCGGGGGCGGCGGTCACGGTGCGTGCAGGGGGTTCGAGACGGTTCCGTGCACGGCCGCGTGCGGGCGTTTCGGGCGGTCGCGGTATCCGTCGAGATGGAGCCGGTTGCGGTTGAGGCAGAGCCGGGCGATGCGGGGCGTCAGCAGATCGAAGGTCTCGTAGCGCTCCTTGCCCTCGGGGAAGCGCTCGTGGTGGCGCAGGATCTCGGCCCGTACGAGCGTCCAGAACTCTGCTTCGGGTACGCCCAACTGGTCCGCGCAGAGCGGCGCGAGGTAGCGGAAGACGCCCACGAAAAGGCCCGCGTGGATGAACTGGGTGAGGAAGGCGGGGGGTTCGGTGAGCAGTACCGAGCGGACGTCGGCGGGCATGCTGTCGTGCTCGGGCAGCGGCCGGGCGCTGATGTTGACGTCGTCGACGAAGTCCTTGACCGCGAGGCGGACGGGGATGTCGTGGTCGTCGAAGACGACGATGGCGTTCTCGCCGTGCGGGGAGAAGACCGTGCCGTAGCGGTAGAGGAACCGCAGCAAGGGCGGCAGCAGGGCGGCGAAGAGGCGGCGCAGCCAGACGGCCGGGGGCAGCCCGGAGCGGTGCACCAGCTCGGTGGTGACGGCGCGTCCGGCGGCGTCGGTGTGCAGCAGGGCCGCGAGGGTGCGGGCCCGCTCGCCCGGTAGGAGCTGCGGCATGAGGGGTTCGCGCCAGATGCAGCCGAGCAGTTCCTTGTACTGGTACGGGACGCCGGGGAGCCGGTCGTACAAGGGGTGTTCGACGGTGACGGAGGCCGTTTCGCCGAGGAGGATCACTCGGGTCTCGTCGCGCAGGAAGTCGTCGGCGTCGCGGAGGGAGTGCACCCAGGCGGTCACGGCGGGCGCGGCGAGGGTGCGTTCGGTGGGCAGGCCGCGCCACACGAGGGTGTTCAGGATGGACAGCGGGAGCTTGACCGTCCGGGCGTGCGGGCGGCTGGTGTTGAGGAAGGTGCGGATCGACTGCTGAGGCAGCCGGAGGTCGTTGTCAGTGGGGAGGGGGATGATGGTGGCGTCGGCGAGATGCGGTGCGAAGAGGGGCGCGATGGTCTCGTCCCACTGCCAGGGGTGGACGGGGAGCCAGAGGTAGTCGGCGGGGTCGCGGCCCTGGTCGGAGACGGTGCGGGCGAAGGCGGCGCGGGTACCGGGTTCGAGTTCTTCGCGGTAGAGGAGATCGGGGGTGGCGAGGGCGGGGACGCCTCGGTAGCGGGCGAGGTCGCGGTGGACGGCGAGCCATGGCAGGCGTTGGGGCACGCGGGCTTCCGGCGTCCAGCGGGCGGCGTCGGAGTCCGAGAAGCCGAAGCGTCCCTTGTTGGCGATGAGCCAGGGGTGGCCGGTCTGGTGGCCTTCGAGGTCGGCGTAGCCCAGATCGGCGAGGGCTCGTGCGGAGAGGGCGGTGGTGTGCAGTCGGACGTCGGCGGCGAGGGTCGCGGTGAGTTCGCGGACGAGGTGGCCGGTGGTGTCCCCGGTCAGGTCGAGCACGGTGTCGTGGGCGTCGGCGAGGAATCGGAGCACGTCGCCGTGCGGGGTGATCGAGTCCGGCTCCACGCGCCAGTGTCCGTACGCGCCGCGGCGTGCGCGGAAGCGGTAGGTGACCCGCTCGGTCACGGGGAGCCGGTAGGCGGCCGCCCCGTCATGGGGCTCGCCGTCCGGCTCGGGGGTGAGTACGCCTTCGTAGCTCAGCTCGGCGAGGAGCTTGGCCAGGAGGTTGCGGGACGCGTGGTGCCAGGCTGACTGCGAGGGGCGGGGCGAAGGAGGCATGACGGGACTCCTCGGGTACGGAACCTGGACGTGCCAGGCGGGGATATGAGGCGCGGGGCCCACATGGGGGCCGGGTGTGGGGTCACAGGACGTCACGCAGGGAGCGGTCGCGGATCATGAGGGCCGCGCGCTTGCCGGGGAGGTCCAGTTCGGCGGAGAAGCGGAAGCCCGCGCCGAGGAAGGCGGCTACGGAGGGGGTGTTGCGGAGGTCCGGTTCGGCGATGACGCGGGCGCAGGAGGGGCGGTGGCCCAGGACGTGGTCGGCCACGGCCCGGAGCAGCGTGGTGCCCAGTCCGCGGCCGCGTTGGGCGACCGTGCCGATGAGCAGATGGAGGCCGGTGTCGTGCGGTCTGGCCGGGTAGTAGCGGGCGACCGGGTCGAGGTCGGCGCGGTACACCTCCCAGTAGCTCATGGGCGCCCCGGCGAGCACGCCGAGGCAGGGCACGCTGCGCCCGTCACCGTCGAGTTGGGCGCGGACGTGGGCCGCGGTGGTCTCGGCGGGGCCCGCGAGCTCCCAGAAGGCGGCGACGGCCGGATCGTTCATCCAGTCGGCCAGGAGGCGCAGATCGCGTTCGAGGCGTACGGGGACGAGCTGGAAGGGGCCCGCGTCGGTGCCGACGGGCCCCCATGCGGCGAGCCCGTCGAGCAGGTCGGGGCGGCCCGGGGGCCGAGGGGGCTCGCCGGGGTCGGGGCGCTCGGGGGCGATGAATGCCGCGGCGAGCTCCTCGGACAGGTTCAGGTCGATGGTGTCGTCGGCGTCGGGGTCGGTAGTGGTGCCGGTGCTTGAGTCGATGGGCTGCTGCACGGCGGCGCTCTCCTTTCGGGGTGGGCAGGGGTCGGAGGGCATGGCCGGTGCTCAGGGGCTCGCGGTCAGCCTGCGGCAGGCGGGACGGGGGCGCTGGGTGTGGCGGGGTTGGCCGACGTAGGAGAAGTGGCGGAGGTGGTGGACGTATCAGAAGGGGCGGGCGGAGTAGAGGAGCCGGACGCGTCAGAGGAGGCAGTTGGGGCGGCGGACACGGAGGAGGCAGGGGGTGAGGGGGGCGACGCGGGTCCGCCAGGAATGATGCGGTGCTTGGCCGAGGCCACCGGTGCGGCTGAAGTGGCGGATGTGACAAGGGGGTTGGCGATGGTGACGTAGACGGACTGAGTGTCGACCGGGCCCACCAGCTCGTCGAGCCCGCGCAGCCGGGTCAGCAGGTTGGCCTTGCAGCGCAGGCCGGCGGTCTCCAGGAGGAGGGCCGGCAGCGGCGAGCGGGTGGCGGCGGGGCCGGCGGCCGCGTCCCGCAGGAAGCGGCGGAAGCCGGCCAGCAGGATCTGCTCGTCGGCAAGGCGCTGTGCGCCGAAGGCGCCGATCAGGCCGAGGACGTTGTTGATGCCGAGGTAGTAGGCGAAGCGTTCGTCGGCCACGTCGTCGGCCACGAAGGTGTCGCTCCGGCCTCCGATGCCGGGCAGTCTGCGCTCCAGCTCCGCCCGGCGGGACTCGCGGAAGTAGTAGCCCTGGTTGTCGCGGTAGCGGCCGCCGGCCGGCCAGCCGTCGCGGTCGAGGAGCACGAGGGTGTTCTGCTGGTGCGCCTCCAGGGCGATCCCGGCCTCGCCGTCGAGCCAGAGCACCGGCCGTACGACCGTTTCCAGATACCGCAGGAACCACTCGGCTGCGACGGCGCCCGCTGGTCTGCCGGTGCGCGCGACGAGCCGGGCGACGATGAACGCGAGCCGGGAGCGCATGGCCGACGGGTCCGGCAGGCCGGGCCAGGGCCGGGGCGAGGCGAGTCCGGCCACGCACACGACGTCGTCGCCGGGCCCGAAGGGGTTGTGCCGGATCACGGCGTCGAGGCCGGGCAGCGGCTCGCCGTCGGGCGAGTCCACCGCGAGCCAGGCGGGGTCGCGGACGATGTCGAAGCCGGGCCCGGCGGGGCAGGCCGCCCGCCACCGCGCCGCGACGCCGCTGCGGAGCAGCCGGTGGACCTCGACGCCGCGCCGCAGCTCCTTGCGGAGGTTCTCCCGGCGGGAGTTGGTGATGCGCAGCCCGAGCGAGAGCTTCAGCATCGCGATGGCGCCGGGCCGGTGCACGGTACGCACGGACGAGGTGGGGTGCCAGGGGTCGCCGAGCGGGCCGAGGTCGTGCAGCAGCCCCGCGTCGAGGAGTTCGGCGACGGCGGGGCGGTTGCGGACCTCGCGGGCCTGCCACGGGTGGAGCGGCAGGGCGGCGCTCTCAGCGGGCAGTGCGAGTCCGGGTCCGGCCAGCCGGGCGGTGAGGCGGGCGGCGGTGACGGCCCGGCCGCGCTCGGTCCAGGCGGAGTCGGAGGCGAGTACGGACCGGTGGACGGCCAGCCAGTGCAGGGGGAAGGAGCCGCGCAGTTCGGGTGAGTAGAGGCGGGCTTCGGTGTCGGAGAGGCCCTCGCGGCTCTTGGGGGTCGGGTGCAGGGGGTGGCCGAGGAGAAGCGATTGCTCAGCGGTGAGGAAGAGGTCGCCCGTCGCGGGGTCGGCGGGGGCCGCGCGCCGCTCCGCGATGAACTCCGCGGTGCGGCGGGTGGAGTCGGCGACGCGCCCGACGAGTTCGGCGCCCTCGGTGGCGGGGGCGCGGCCCTCCAGCGCGGCGCGGTGCGCGGCCTCGCGGCCGAGCAGCGCGGCGACGGTGACCGCGTCGACGGCCGGGGCCCCCGCCGGGCTGTCCTTGAGCACGGTCGGTCCGAAGCGGTGCCAGCCGGTGGCCGACCAGTACCGCACGGGTACGTGCAGCACGGTGCCGCTCGCGGTGAGCGGCAGGTCCAGCGTGTCGCGGTCCGGGCACGCGGTGCCGTTCTCACGCACCCAGCAGCGCAGGAGGTTCTCTACGGCGGCGGCGTCGGCGGCGCCGTACGGGTCGGGTTGTTCGAGCGGATCGGCCGATGCGGTGTGGCAGCGATCCGGGGCCGCCGCTTCGGAGCGGCGGCCCTGTCGCGGTACCGACGGGGCCACGGCGGCGGACGCACCGTTTCCGGGAGATGCGTTCACTGAGATCTGCCTCGCGATGTCGTCATGTCGTCACGTCTGGTCGTCACGATGTGCTGTCAGGTCTTGCGACTGCGTCGTACTGCTATGGCTTGCTGATCTGCGGTGCTGCTGCGACTTGCTGGTCCGTTGTGCTGCTGCGGCCGGCCGCTCCGTCGTGTCGCGACGGCCCGGAAGCGGTCGGTCCGGGAAAGGCCGGTTTCGGAAGGCGCCATCCCGGAATCCCGGAGAGCTGCGTTCCGGGAGGCGGTCAGCCCGGGAGAGGTCCGCTGTCCTCGCTGGGCGGGCCCCCCGGCGCCGGGACGCTCCGCCCGGGGCGTTGAGCGGCGGCGACGGCGTCGGCGAGCCGGTCGAGAACCGCCTCCGCCTGCTCGTCGCTGATGGTGAGCGGCGGCAGCAGGCGGACCACGCTGGAGTGACGGCCGCCGAGTTCGACGATGAGCCCGCGGCGCAGGCACTCCCGCTGGACCGCCGCGGCGAGCACGGGATCGGCGGGGTGGGGACGCGCCCCGTCCTCGGCCCCGCCCCGGGTCGCGGTCCCGCCCGGATCGACGAATTCGACGCCGATCATGAGCCCCCTGCCCCGGACGTCGCCGATCCGCTCGTACTCCTCGGCCAGCCGCCGCAGCCGGGCCGTCATCCGCTCGCCGAGCAGGGCGGCGCGCTCGGCCAGTCCGTTCTCGCGCACGTACTTCAGGGTCGCCGTGCCGGCCGCCATGGCGAGCTGGTTGCCGCGGAAGGTTCCGGCGTGGGCGCCGGGCTGCCAGGCGTCGAGCTCCTCGCGGTAGACGATGACCGCGAGGGGAAGGCTGCCGCCGATGGCTTTGGACAGGACCATCACGTCGGGTACGACGCCGCTGTGTTCGACCGCCCAGAAGGCCCCGGTGCGCCCGACCCCCGTCTGGACCTCGTCGGCGATGAGCGGGATGTCCCGGTCCGCGGTGATCTCCCGCATCCGGCGCAGCCAGCTGTCGGGGGCGGGGATCACCCCGCCCTCGCCCTGCACGGGTTCGACGATCATCCCGGCGGGGGTGCGTACCCCGCTCTTGGGGTCGTCCAGGAGGGATTCGGTCCAGCGCGCCGCCAGTCGCGCGCCCTCCTCGCCGCCGGTCCCGAACGGGCAGCGGTAGTCCTGCGGATAGGGCAGCCGGGTCACTCGCGCGCTGTGCGCTCCCCCGGAGACGGCGAGCGCCCCGGCCGTCATGCCGTGGTACGCGCCGGAGAAGGCGAGCAGTCCGTCGCGCCCGGTGGCGGTCCGTACGAGCTTGAGCGCGGCCTCGACCGCGTCCGTACCGGCCGGTCCGCAGAACTGGATGCGCGCGGAGCCGGCCAGGCCGGGCGGCAGGGTGGCGAACAGTTCGCTGGTGAAGGCGTCCTTCACGGGGGTGGCCAGGTCCAGTACGTGCAGGGGCGCCCCCGAGTCGAGCACGCCGCGGATGGCTTCCAGGACCACGGGGTGGTTGTGGCCGAGGGCCAGCGATCCCGCGCCGGAGAGGCAGTCGAGATACCGGCGGCCGTCCGCGCCCTCGATCGTCAGGCCCCGTGCGCGCACCGGCACGATGGGCAGCGAGCGGGCGTACGTACGCGCGGCGGACTCCCGTGCCGACTGGCGCCGCAGGATGGATTCGTGGGCGCCTTCCTGGGCTGCTTCTTGGACGGCGGATTCCTTGGCCGTGGGTGTCTGAGCCGCGAGTTTCTGAGCCGTGGGTGTCTGAGCCGCGAGTTTCTGAGCCGCGGGTGTCTGAGCCGCGGACGGTTGCGTCACCGGGAGCTGGGTCAAGGCCACGACTCTGTGTCCTCCTGCTGCTGAACCTGCTGTTGAACGCCGGTCGGCTGTCCCCCGTATGTACCAACGACGCCGCGGGCCACGGATCACGGCCCGGAGCAAGATCCTTGGCGGCGCGGAACCGTGGACCCGCTCGCGGCCGTCTCCCACCGCACCGGCATAGTGGGGGCCTCTGTCCCGATGCCGGGACGGACGTGCCGGCAGGCATGACAAGTTCACATCACGCTCAGAACCAAAGACCGACCAGACCGGCAGCACGACAGAGCAACCAGATCAACACGGGGAGCCCACTCCATGTCATCCATCCGCCGCCCAGTGCTGGCCTCGGCAGCGCTGGCCGCCGTACTCGCGCTGACCGCCACCGCCTGCGGCCCGTCCGACGACAAGGCGGCAGGCAGCGCCAGCGCCTCCGCGTCGGCCGCCCAGGGAGACGACTCCGGCGACGGCGGCTTCAAGCTGCCCAAGGACCTGCCGACGTCCCTGAAGGACCTGGACAAGTGGAAGAACGGGGCCTGGAAGAACTGGAGCAAGGACGACTGGCTGCGTGAGGCGCGGGACTTCGTCAACCCGATCATCAAGGGCCACTGGAAGCCCGAGACGATGAAGGACGCGCACACGAGCGACAAGACGCTCGGCACGAAGGACTTCTCGGACGACCAGGGCGTCACCGACGCCGAGCCCCAGCCGGTTCAGGCCAAGCCCGTCGGCCTGCCGTACACCCGCAACGCGGCCCCTGTCGGCAAGGTCTTCTTCGACAGCCCCCAGGGCCACATGGTCTGCTCGGCGACGGTCGTGAAGGACCCGGCGCACCCCGGCAAGTCCAACATGGTGTGGACGGCGGGGCACTGCGTGCACGCGGGCAAGAAGGGCGGCTGGTACCGCAACCTCGCCTTCGTCCCCGCGTACAACAACAAGGGCCTGCCGGCCTCGCAGCTGAACGGCGCGCCGGTGCAGGACGTCGCCCCGTACGGCGTGTGGTGGGCCGACTGGGCGCAGACGTCCTCGCAGTGGATCTCGCAGGGCGCGGAGTCCGGCGGCGCGGGCGCGCCGTACGACTTCTCGGTGCTGCACGTGAAGCAGGAGAACGGCAGCGGCAAGTCGCTGGAGGAGACGGTCGGCACGGCGCTCCCGGTGGACTTCGACGCCCCGAAGGTGCCGGAGATCTCCAGCATGGGCGCCTGGGGCTACCCGGCCGCGCCGCCGTTCGACGGCCAGAAGATGTACGACTGCCTCGACAAGCCGGGCCGGCTGGCCCTGCGGGCCCAGCAGCCGACGATGTACCGCATCGGCTGCACCATGACGGGCGGCTCGTCCGGCGGCGGCTGGTTCGCGAAGGGCGCGGACGGCAAGCTGGCGCTCGTCTCCAACACCTCGATCGGCCCGGCCACGAGCACCTGGCTGGCGGGTCCGCACCTCGGCCCGGAGGCGAAGGGCATCTACGACGCGATCAGCAGGAAGTTCGCGAACCGCTGACCGTTGCGCACGCTGCGCGACGACGAAGGAGCCCGGTCCCAACGGTGTTGGGACCGGGCTCCTCGCGCGTACGAGCGGACGCCGCTACGCGGAAGCGGGCACGTACGGCTGGAGTTCGGCGGCCAGCTGCTCGTGGACCCGCGCCTTGAGCAGCGTGCCCGTCTCCGTGTGCTCCTCGGAGATGACCTCGCCGTCGGCGTGCGCCCGCGCGACCAGGGCCCCGTGCGTGTACGGCACGAGCGCCTCGATCTCGACCTCGGGCCGGGGCAGCTGCTCGTCGATGAGCGCGAGCAGCCGCTCCATGCCCTCGCCCGTGCGCGCCGACACCGCGATGGCGTGCTTCTCGATGCGCAGCAGCCGCTGGAGGGCGACCGGGTCGGCCGCGTCCGCCTTGTTGATCACCACGATCTCGGGCACGTCCACCGCGCCGACGTCGCGGATCACCTCGCGCACGGCGGCCAGCTGCTCGTCCGGCGCGGGGTGCGAGCCGTCCACCACGTGCAGGATGAGGTCGGAGTCGCCGACCTCCTCCATCGTGGAGCGGAACGCCTCGACGAGGTGGTGCGGCAGGTGCCGTACGAAGCCGACGGTGTCGGCCAGCGTGTAGAGCCGCCCGCTGGGCGTCTCGGCCCGGCGCACCGTCGGGTCCAACGTGGCGAACAGCGCGTTCTCCACCAGGACGCCCGCGCCGGTCAGCCGGTTGAGCAGCGAGGACTTGCCCGCATTGGTGTAACCGGCGATGGCGACGGACGGCACCTTGTGGCGCCGCCGCTCCTGCCGCTTGATGTCGCGGCCGGTCTTCATGTCCGCGATCTCCCGGCGCATCTTCGCCATCTTCTCGCGGATGCGGCGCCGGTCGGTCTCGATCTTGGTCTCACCGGGGCCGCGGGTGGCCATGCCGCCGCCGGAGCCCGAAGAGCCGCCGCCGCCCATCTGCCGGGACAGCGACTGGCCCCAGCCGCGCAGCCTGGGCAGCATGTACTGCATCTGTGCCAGCGCGACCTGCGCCTTGCCCTCTCGGGACTTGGCGTGCTGGGCGAAGATGTCGAGGATCAGGGCGGTGCGGTCGACCACCTTGACCTTGACGACGTCTTCGAGGTGGATGAGCTGGCCGGGGCTCAGCTCACCGTCGCACACGACGGTGTCCGCCCCGCTTTCGAGCACGATGTCCCGCAGCTCCTGGGCCTTGCCCGAGCCGATGTACGTGGCCGGGTCCGGCTTGTCGCGGCGCTGTACGACGCCGTCGAGCACGAGCGCGCCCGCCGTCTCGGCGAGGGCCGCCAGCTCCGCGAGGGAGTTGTCCGCGTCCTGTGCGGTGCCCGACGTCCAGACGCCGACCAGCACCACGCGCTCCAGGCGCAGCTGCCGGTACTCGACCTCGGTGACGTCCTCCAGCTCGGTGGAGAGTCCGGCGACGCGGCGCAGCGCGGCCCGCTCGGAGCGGTCGTACTGGTCGCCGTCGCGCTCTCCGTCGATCTCGTGGCTCCAGGCGACGTCCTCTTCCATCAGGGCGTCGGCCCGAAGGCTCTCCGGGAGGCTCTGCCGGCTCTGCTCGTCCGGGCTGTCGTGCGCGTCCTGCCGATCCTGCCGGTCCTGCGGAAGGGAAGAAGAGGAGGTCATTTGATCCTTTACGTGTAGGGAAATCTCAACTGGTCCAACGCGCGGGAGGCCCGGCGGATTCCCGGGACCGGCCGCTTCGTCGACGTCGTCGATGGTCCCATGCCGGGCCGGGGGCGTCACGCGGGTTTACGGGCGGTCTTCCAGTCCGGGTGGCCGGGCATGGGCGGGGTCTTCGGCCCGTACAGCCAGGGGTGCAGGAATCCGCTGAGGTCGCGCCCCGCGACCTGGGAGGCGAGGTCGGTGAAGTCGGCCGTGGAGGCGTCGGAGTCGCGGTGCAGCACGACCCAGGCCCGCTCCAGCCGGGCGAAGGCGGGCGCGCCGATCTCCTCGCGGAGCGCGTAGAGGACGAGTGCGCTGCCGTCGTAGACGACCGGGCGGAAGATGCTGATCTTCTTGCCGGGGTCTGCGGCCTTGGGGGCGGCGGGCGGGCCGCCCGCGGCGCGCCAGGCGTCCGACTTGGCGTACGCGGCGCGCATCCGCTCGGTCAGCGGCTTCTTGGCCTTCTCCTGGGCGTAGAGCGCCTCGTACCAGGTGGCGTGGGATTCGTTGAGCCAGACGTCGGACCAGCGGCGCGGGCTGACGCTGTCGCCGAACCACTGGTGCGCCAGCTCGTGGACCATGAGCGAGTCGACGTACCAGGCGGGGTAGGCGGCGTCGGTGAACAGCCGCCGTTCGAAGAGGGACAGCGTCTGCGTCTCCAGCTCGAAGCCGGTGGTCGCGTCGGCGATCAGCAGCCCGTACGTCTCGAAGGGGTACCGCCCCACTTTCCCCTCCAGCCACGCGAGCTGCTCCGTCGTCCTCGCCAGCCGCTTCCCGAGCCGGTCCCGGTCGGCGGCGGGCACCACGTCCCGTACGGGCAGCCCGTGCGGCCCCGTCCGGTGCAGCACGGCCGACCGGCCGATGGACACCTGGGTCAGCTCGGTGGCGATGGGGTGCGCCGAGGTGTACGTCCAGGTGGTGGCCGCGCCCCGGCTCGTACGGCCGGCCGGGAGCCCGTTCGCGACGACCGTGAGGGCCTTGGGCGCGGTGACGTGGAAGGTGAAGAGCGCCTTGTCGGAGGGGTGGTCGTCGCAGGGGAAGACCTGGTGGGCGACGTCGGCCTGGTTGGCCATGGCCAGGCCGTCGCGGGTGCGGACCCAGCCGCCGCCCGCGCCGCCGCGCGGGTCGCTGGTGTGCCGGACGGTGATGCGCAGGTGCTCGCCCGGCCGCACCGGCTGGGCGGGGGTCACGACGAGGTCCTCGCCTACGAAGGCGAACCGGGCGGGGCTGCCGTCGACGTCGACGGAGCGCACGGCGCCGTGCGAGAAGTCCAGGTTGACGGTGCTCAGCCGGTCGGTGGCGCGGGCGTCGATGGTGGTGACGGCGTCCAGCGGCCGGTCGTTGCCGTGGTAGTCGAAGGCGATGTCGTAGGCGGCGACGTCGTAACCGGGGTTGCCGAGCGCCGGGAAGAGCCGGTCGCCGATCCCCCGCTGGGTCTCGGAGGACGGCGTCGCGGCCGCGACGAGGGCGGCCATGGCGGCCGCGGTGAGGAGCGTACGGGCGGTGCGGCGCGCCGGGGCGCGTGCCCCCTGCGGTTTCGGGGCGTGTCCCCCGGGGGTGTGCGGCATGGATCAACCGGTACCAGCGCGCGGGCGGCGGCGGTGGGCGGCGCGGCCCGATCCCACCCGTACGAGCGCATCACCGCCGTGGGCCGGGCGCGTACGGACCCCCGCCGCTACGGGCGGGCCGTCGCCACCTGCCGTACCGCGCGCGTCACGTCGTAGACCCCGGCCACCCGGCGCATGGCCCGCATCAGCTCCGGGAGCTGCGCGGCGGCGGGCAGTTGGAGCGTGTAGGTATGGCGCACCCGCTGTTCGCGGGGCGCCTCGACGGCGGCCGAGACGACGGCCGCGCCCGCCGCCGCGATGGCCTCGGTGAGGTCGGCGAGCAGATGCGGGCGGCTGAAGGACTCGGCGAGGAGCGTGACGCGGTAGCCGTGGGTCTCCTCGTCCCGCGCTCCGGCCCAGCGCACGCCGACCGGGGCGCGCCCGGCGGCGGCCATGCGGCCGACGGCCGGGCAGTGGGCGCGGTGCACGGTGACGACGCCGCCGCGGACGGCGAAGCCGGTGATCTCGTCCGGCGGTACGGGCGTGCAGCACCCGGCGAGCCGCACGGCCGCGTCCCGCCCGGCGGTGACGGCGGCGGGGTGGCCCGCCTGCCGCCGCTCCCCGTCCGCGGGCCGGTCCCCGCTCTCGGCGCCCGGCCTGGGCAGCCGGCCGCCGGGCCGTACGGACGGCACGCGCGGCGCGGCCGGGTCCGGCGCCGGGTGGGCGGCCAGCCAGCACGCGATGGCGATCCGCGCGGCGGGCGTACGGGCGTGCTGCAGCCAGTCCGGGGAGGGCCCGGAGGCGGCGTCCCGCGACATCAGCAGGTGCAGGGTGTCGCCGTCGCGCAGGACCGTGCTGAGCGTCGCCAGGCGGCCGTTGACGCGGGCGCCGATGCAGGCGTGGGCGGCCTCGCCGTGCTGCGCGTACGCGGCGTCCACGCAGCTGGCCCCGGCCGGCAGGCCGAGCGTGCCGCCGTCCGCGCGGAAGACGGTGACCTCGCGGTCCTGGGCGAGGTCGGCGCGGAGCGAGGTCCAGAAGGTGTCGGGGTCGGGGGTGGCGCGCTGCCAGTCGAGGAGGCGGGAGAGCCAGCCGGGGCGGGTGGGGTCCTCGCGCTCGCCGTCCGGCGCCGGGCGGGCGGGCCCTTCGGCGGCGGCGTAGGGGTTGCCGAGGGCGATCACTCCGGCCTCGGCGACCCGGTGCATCTGGCGGGTGCGGATGAGGACTTCGGCGACCTCGCCGCCGGGTCCGGCGACCGCGGTGTGCAGGGACTGGTACAGGTTGAACTTCGGTACCGCGATGAAGTCCTTGAACTCCGAGATGACCGGCGTGAAGCAGGTGTGCAGTTCGCCGAGCACGGCGTAGCAGTCGGCGTCCTCCGCCACGAGGGCCAGCACCCGCCCGAAGTCGGCGCCGGTCAGCTGGCCGCGACCGAGCAGCACGCGGTGCACGGAGACGAAGTGCCGTGGCCGGACGACGACTTCCGCCGCGATGCCCGCCTCGCGCAGCACGGTGCGCAGGCTGCCGGCGGTGGCCTCCAGCGGGTCGGCACGGGCCGCGTGGGCGGTGACCAGGTCGCGGGTGCGGGCGTACTCCTCGGGGTGCAGGATCGCGAAGACCAGGTCCTCCAACTCGCTCTTGAGCGCCTGCACGCCGAGCCGTTCGGCGAGCGGGATGAGGACGTCGCGGGTGACCCCGGCGATGCGGGCCTGCTTCTCGGGGCGCATCACGCCGAGGGTGCGCATGTTGTGCAGCCGGTCGGCGAGCTTGATGGACATCACGCGGACGTCGTTGCCGGTGGCGACGAGCATCTTGCGGAACGTCTCCGGCTCGGCCGCCGCGCCGTAGTCGACCTTCTCCAGTTTCGTGACGCCGTCGACCAGATAGCGCACTTCCTCGCCGAACTGCTCCCGCACCTGATCGAGCGTCACCTCGGTGTCCTCGACCGTGTCGTGGAGCAGGGAGGCGGTCAAGGTGGTGGTCTCCGCGCCGAGTTCGGCGAGGATGAGGGTCACGGCGAGCGGGTGGGTGATGTACGGCTCGCCGCTCTTGCGCGTCTGGCCGCGGTGCGAGGTCTCGGCGAGCACGTACGCCTGGCGCAGCACGTCGAGGTCGGCGCCGGGGTGGTGGCCGCGGTGCACCTTCGCGACGTGGTCGATGGCGTCGGGCAGCCCGTCGCGCGATCCGGGTCCGCTGAGCGCCGCGCGCCCGAGCCGTCTCAGATCGATGCGGGGGCGGCCGCGCCTGCGGCCCAGAGCGGCGTGGTTCGTGGCCTCTGCGCCCATGCGCACCTCCGGCAGCGTCGACCGGCGGTCGGCTGGCGCCTCCGGGCCGGTGATTGATGCTACCGACCCCATCACGCAGCGCTCACCGGCTCTCGCCCAGAGTGAAACGGATCACCCATTCGAGCGAACAAGTGCAGCGCTCCGCGGTGTTCGCCCGCACACGGGCGCGATCCGGTGCGGCACGGGCGGAGAAAGGGCGTCAGGAAGCGAGCGCCGAGTCCAGCCAGGCCGGGTCGAGGAACCCCTCCGCGACGATCACGGCGGGGCCGGTCATCTCGACGGTCCCGTCCGGGTTCTCGGCGATCAGCAGGCGGCCGCCCGGCAAGTCCACGGTGTACGTGACGGGGAGGCCCGTCACGGCCGGGTCGACGCCGTCGCGGCGGGCGGCGGCGACCATGACGGCGCACGCGCCCGTGCCGCAGGAGCGGGTCTCGCCGGAGCCGCGCTCGTGGACGCGCATCGCGACGTGGCGCGGGCCGCGGTCGACGACGAACTCGACGTTGGCGCCGTCCGGGTAGGCGGCGGCCGGGCTGACCACGGGGGCGCTGAGCAGGTCGCCCGCCTCGGCGAGATCGCCGATGAAGGAGATCGCGTGCGGGTTGCCCATGTTCACGTTGCGGGCGGGCCAGCGGAGGTCCCCGACCGCCACGGTGACCTCGCCCCCCGGGAGCCGTGCGGCGCCCATCGCCACGGTGACGTCACCGAACGCGCCGTCCGGGCCATCCGCGTCGGCCTTGGCGATGTGCACCCGGCGCACGCCCGCGCGCGTGGCGATGGCGAGGTCTCCGGCCTCGACGAGGCCGGCGCGCTGGAGGTAGCGCGCGAAGACGCGGACGCCGTTGCCGCACATCTCCGCGACGGAGCCGTCGCTGTTGCGGTAGTCCATGAACCACTCGGCGGCGTCCGCCATCGGCCGCGCCTCGGGGTGCGCCGCGGACCGTACGACCCGGAGCACGCCGTCCGCGCCGATGCCGGCCCGCCGGTCGCACAGCCGGGCGACGGCCGCCGGGGACAGTTCCAGCTGTCCGTCGGGGTCGGGGAGGATCACGAAGTCGTTCTCGGTTCCGTGTCCCTTGAGGAAGGCGATCCGCGTGGTGCTCACACGTCGATGGTAAAGGCTCCGGGGCCTTTATCGCAGTCGGGCGACGCGCCAGACGGCCAGCGAGACCAGTGCCACGGTGACGGCCGCGTACAGCGCCACGTACCGCCAGTCGGGGCGGCGTCCGGAGCCTCGGGGCGGCAGGCCCGGCCAGGTGTATCCGACGCGGCGGGCCGCCATCACGCCCCAGCCGGCCGCGCAGCAGCTGATGAGCAGCCCGAGCATGGCGACCACCCGGCCGCCGTCGCCGAACTCGAAGGCGAGCGGGAAGGCGAACATCAGCGAGCCGAGGGTCGCGAGCATGACTATCGGCGCGAGCTGCCAGATCCGCAGCCGGCGCTGGGGGCGCAGGTCGCGGAACGCCTCCGGGGCGGTGCCGGCCCCCTCCTCGGGGCCGTCGTCGGCCACGGCTCCGGGCCCGTCGTCGGCGATACCGCCGGGGCCGTCCGGGGTCAGCGGTTCCGGCTCGTTCCTCGGCTGCGGCTGCGGTCTGTCGCGAGGGCCGGCCTCCATCGCCACACGCCCTCCCAACTCGGATTTCACGGCTCGTTACAGCTCGATCGGAGCTCGATGATGGCACGCTCACGGAGGCCGCAAGGCCGCCCGGAGCGTCCCGATGCCATCACGTGATCAGGCTGTGACCGTCCGTTCGACCAACGCCAACGCGTGCGCTTCCAGTTCCGCCTGCCGACCGGCCGCGCCGCTGAGCCAGTGGACCCGGGGATCACGCCGGAACCACGAGTCCTGGCGGCGCGCGAAGCGCTTGGTGGCGCGTACGGTCTCGACGCGCGCCGCCTCCTCGGTGCACTCCCCCGCCAGGTGTGCGAGCACCTGCTGGTAGCCGAGGGCGCGGGAGGCGGTGCGGCCCTCGCGCAGCCCGGCGCGCTCCAGCTCCCGCACCTCGTCCACGAGCCCGGCCTCCCACATGCGGTCGACGCGCAGGGCGATCCGCTCGTCCAGCTCGGGCCGCTCCACGTCGACGCCGATCTGGAGGGTCTCGTACGCCGCCTCGTGGCCGGGGAGGTTCGCGGTGAAGGGGCGGCCGGTGAGCTCGATGACCTCCAGGGCGCGCACGATGCGCCGTCCGTTGCCGGGCAGGATGGCGTGGGCGGCCGCGGGGTCGGCGGCGGCCAGCCGGGCGTGCAGCACCCCGGAGCCGTCCCGCTCCAGTTCGTCCTCCAGGCGAGCCCGTACCGACGGGTCGGTGCCGGGGAAGTCCAGCACGTCGATCGCACCCTTGATGTAGAGCCCGGAGCCGCCGACGAGGACCGGGGTGCGGCCCTCGGCGAGCAGCCGGTCGATCTCGGCGCGGGCCAGCCGCTGGTACTCGGCGACGCTGGCCGCTTCCTTCACGTCCCAGATGTCGAGGAGCCGGTGGACCACCCCCTGGCGCTCCTCCACCGTCAGCTTGGCCGTGCCGATGTCCATGCCCCGGTAGAGCTGCATGGAGTCGGCGTTGACGACCTCGCCGCCGAGCCGGCGGGCGATGGCTACGCCCAAGTCGGACTTGCCCGCCGCGGTGGGACCGACGACTGCGATGACCCGCGGTGCGGAAACTGCGCTGTTCACCGGGTCAGTCTCGCAAACCTTGGACGCACTCCTCGAATGAGCGACGTGACGCGGTGCTGTCGGGTTCGTTGCCTGTTGCGAGGTTCCGACAGCCGGTTTACGGGCCGGTGCCCCGGTGACGTCGTAAGGGGACGCTCAGGGCCACGCGGGATTTCGCCCACACGAGTAAGGTTATGGAGCAGATATGGGCGTGTTTTCAAGGTTTCGCCGGAAGTCGGCCGAGGCGTCAACCGAGGAGGCGGCCACCGCCACTCTGACGGCGGAGTCGGAAGCCGCGGAGCCCGCCGAAGCCGCGGACGCGGTCACGGCTGCCGACGAGGCCGCGGAGGCGAGCGCCGACAGCGGCACGGAGCGGCCCGAGGAGTCGGGCGGCGCCAAGGCCCCGGCCGAGGCGGTGGAGATTCCGAAGCAGCAGTCCGCGCAGGCGGCGGCCGACAGCGAGGCCGGTGAGGGCGCCCGCAGTTAAGTCCTCCGAGAGGGAAGGTGGCCCATGGGCCTGCTAGACAATCTGAAGGCCAAGCTCGGACCGGTGAAGGACAAGGCCGGTGACCTCGCGCAGCAGCACGGGGGCAAGATCGAGCAGGGTCTGGCGAAGGCGGCCCAGACGGTCGACTCCAAGACCAAGGGCAAGTACAGCAGCCAGATCGAGACCGGAACCGGCAAGGCCAAGGAAGCCCTCGACCGCCTCGCCCGGAAGGACGAGAGCGACGGGAAGGGCTCCGGCGGCCCGGCGCCTTCCTGATCCCTCCGCGGCGCGGACGCGGGGCGGTACGACTCCGCGCCCGCGTCGCGCTGTGCCGCGGCGCTTCTACCGCCGCCCGCGTCGAGCTACGACGCCCCGGCCCTGCGCCCGTCACCGGCGCCGCGCTACGCCTCAGCGCTACGGTCGACCATCCACGCCGCGCCTCCGCCTCCGCTGGCCGCGCTACGACCAGGCCGCGACGTAGTAACCCACCCCGTACGGCGCCTCGTCGTAGAGCAGCGCTCCGCTGAGCCCCGCGCCCGTACCCGCGCCGGCGAGGACTTGCCAGGGGGCCCGGCCGGAAGCCTTCAGTTCGTAGGCCAGTTCCTCGTCCAGCGCGGCCAGCGCGTCGATGTCGGCCGCGCCCAGGGCGCGCGCGACTTCCGCGTCGAAGCCCTGGGCGCGCTCGTCGAGATAGCCGGGGGCCTTCAGGGTGCGGCAGGCGCTGCCGTCGCCCATCACCAGGAAGGCGACCCGCTCGGCCGAGGCGGCCGTCTCGCGGCCCACGTCCCGGCAGCGGTCGCCCGCCAGCGGTTCGCCGACGCCCAGCCCCTCCACCGGCGCGGCGGCCCAGCCCGTACGCTCCAGCAGCCAGGCGCCGACGGCCAGCGAGGGCGGCAACCGCCGCTCCCCCGACGCCTCGCCGGGCCCGAGCCGTACGTCGAGGTCCACGCCGAAGCCGCGGAACGAACCGGTCGCGCCCTGGGGGTGCGGACCGCGTCCCGCCTGCTCCGCGGGGCCGATGACGACGAGCCGTTCGGGACGGGCGGCGGCAAGCACGGCGACGGCGTCCACACACGCGTCCCGCAGCTCCGCCAGCTCGGGCGCGGCCCCGGCGGCGACCTCCGGGACGAGCAGCGGCGGACAGGGGCAGACAGCGGCGGCTACGAGCATGGGCGCACCCTAACAAGGGGATGCGGCGCCGTACGGCCACGCGCGCGCGTACGTGCTCGTCGTCGTCGCACGCGGTCTCAGGGCAGGTCGTCGCGGCCCAGCCAGGACGGTTTGACCGGTATGCCGTCCGCGTACCGGTCGACGTCCGGAGCGCTGTTCTCCGGCTCTTCGGTCTTCGATACCGCCGGCTCCGGCGGTTCCGGCGGCGGGGGCTGCGGGGCATCGCTGTCGAAGATCATCTCGGCCACGGTGAAGCGGCTGTAGAAGTCCCGCCAGGAGGTGTCCACGACCATCAGCAGGCCGTCACCGTCCCGGAACAGCCGGGTGCGCCGGGCGTTGCGCGGACGCGTCGGCAGGTGGCGCCGTACGTGCGTCTCCAGCGCCGCCATGGCCTCCTCGCGGGTGCCTTCCACGCTGCCCATCACTCCGGCCACCCAGCGCGCACGCTCGCTCCGGCCGTCCATCGTCTCCACGATCAGGCCCCAAGTGGCCATCGCCGCTCCCCCGTTCACGCCGTCCGCAGCCCGCTGCCGTCCACCCGAAGCCCGTACGAGCCCGCGCGGCACAGGCCCGTACGGAGCCGTCCGTACGGGCCGTCCGGACGCGCTCAGTCGCAGCCGCAGCCCGCCGCGGCCGGCGCCGGGCTCGGGGCGGGCGCTCCGATGCCCGGCAGGCCCAGCATGACGCCCTTGGGCGGCTCGGCCGGGGCGCCCTGGCGCTTCTGCCAGGCGTCGCCCGCGCGGGTGCGGCGGACGGCCTTGGCGGGGCCTTCGGCGAGCAGGTGGTGCGGGGCGGCGTAGGTGATCTCGACGGTCACCACGTCGCCGGGGCGCACCGGCTCCTCGGGCGCCGCGCCCTCGACGGCACCCCGCAGGTTCGCGTCGAAGTGCACCAGGCGGTTGTCGGGGGCGCGGCCGGACAGCCGCTTCGTGGCGCCGTCCTTGCGGCCCTCGCCCTCGGCGACCATGACCTCCAGGGTGCGGCCGACCTGCTTCTTATTCTCCGACCAGGAGATCTCCTCCTGGAGGGCGACCAGGCGCTCGTACCGCTCCTGCACGACGGCCTTGGGGATCTGCCCCGCCATCTCGGCGGCCGGGGTGCCGGGGCGCTTGGAGTACTGGAAGGTGAAGGCCTGGGCGAAGCGCGCCTCGCGCACCACGTGCATGGTCTGCTCGAAGTCCTCCTCGGTCTCGCCGGGGAAGCCCACGATGATGTCGGTGGAGAGGGCGGCGTCCGGCATGGCGGCGCGGACCTTCTCGATGATGCCGAGGAACCGGTCCTGCCGGTACGAGCGGCGCATCGCCTTGAGGACGGTGTCGGATCCGGACTGGAGCGGCATGTGCAGCTGCGGCATCACGTTCGGCGTCTCGGCCATGGCGGCGATGACGTCGTCGGTGAAGTCGCGCGGGTGCGGCGAGGTGAAACGGACCCGGTCCAGGCCCTCGACGGCGCCGCAGGCGCGCAGCAGCTTGGAGAACGCCTCGCGGTCGCCGATGTCGGAGCCGTACGCGTTGACGTTCTGGCCGAGCAGGGTGATCTCGCTGACGCCCTCGGCGACCAGCGCCTCGACCTCGGCGAGGATGTCGCCGGGGCGGCGGTCCTTCTCCTTGCCGCGCAGCGCCGGGACGATGCAGAAGGTGCAGGTGTTGTTGCAGCCGACGGAGATCGACACCCAGGCCGCGTACGCGCTCTCGCGCCGCGTCGGCAGCGTGGAGGGGAACGCCTCCAGCGACTCGGCGATCTCGACCTGTGCCTCCTCCTGGACGCGGGCGCGCTCCAGGAGCACCGGCAGCTTGCCGATGTTGTGCGTGCCGAAGACGACGTCGACCCAGGGGGCCCGCTCGACGATGGTGTCGCGGTCCTTCTGCGCGAGGCACCCGCCGACGGCGATCTGCATGCCGGGCCGCTTCGTCTTCATGGGAGCGAGCCTGCCGAGATTGCCGTACAACTTGTTGTCGGCGTTCTCCCGCACCGCGCAGGTGTTGAAGACGACGACGTCGGCGTCGCCCTCGGCGGTCCCCTCGGGCGCGCGGACATAGCCCGCGCCCTCCAGCAGGCCGGACAGCCGCTCCGAATCGTGGACGTTCATCTGGCACCCGTAGGTGCGCACCTCGTACGTCTTCAAGCCGCCCACTGCTCCGCCAACCACGTCGTCACCGCTCACCCGTCCAGGGTAAAGGCCCCGGAGCCGGTCGTCCGACCGGCGGTACGGTCACGGACGGTGATCGCTCCGTAGGTCCCGGACCTGCGTACCTGTTACCCGATCGATGCTCTCCACGCCCCTCCCCAGGGAGGGGGGTGACTGGCAGTATCCCGCCCATGGTCACCGCACTTCCCCGCCTGGGCAGGCGTCGCGCCCTGGCGGGCGCCGCCGTGATCGCCGCCGTGCTCGCGCTGCTGGGGTGGTGGCTGCTGCCGTTCGACGACGCGCCGGTGGTCAAGGGGCAGGTGGTGCTGGCCACGGGGGTGCCGTCGGGGGTGTACGCACGGTACGGGGACCTGCTGAAGGAGGACCTGGCCCAGGACTCGCCCGCGCTGGACGTACGGCTCACGCGCAGTCAGGGATCGATCGACAATCTGAACAAGCTCACGGCGGGACGGGCGAACTTCACGTTCGCGACGGCCGACGCGGTCTCCGCGTATCTGGACGGGCACGGCCGGGACGCCGACCGGCTGCGCGCGTCCGCCCGGCTCTACGACGACTACATACAGCTCGTCGTGCCCAAGGGCTCGGCGGTGGGCTCCGCGCGGGACCTCAAGAAGCTGCGCGTCGGGGTCGGCGAGGACGGTTCCGGCGTGCAGCTGATCACCCGGCGGCTGATGGAGGCGGCGGGGCTGGACTTCGACCGGGACATCACGCCCGTACGGGTCGGAATCGACAAGATGCCGGGGCTGCTGGAGGAGGGGAAGCTCGACGCGTTCTTCTGGTCCGGCGGTCTGCCGACCACGGCGGTGCAGAACCTGGCGCTGCGCTACCCGATCCGGCTCGTGCAGCTCGGCGATCTGATCGGCCCGCTGCACCGGCTCGGCGCGAAGGCGCGCTACTACCGGGCGGCCGTGATGCCCGTGGACGCCTATCCGGAGCTGCACGCGGAGCACGCGGTGAAGACGATCGCGGTCGCGAACCTGCTGGTCACCACGGACCGTACGGACACGGCGCTCACCGAGAGCGTGACGCGCACGGTGATCAGGAGCCGGGACCGGATCGGCGTGAAGGTGCACGCCGCGCAGAAGGTCGATTTACGGACCGCCGTGTTCACCGATCCGCTGCCGCTGCACGAGGGGGCGCGCCGGTACTACCTCTCGGTCAAGCCCTGAGGCGGTGACCGGCGCTCATTCGTCGCCGTGGCGCGGCACCGTGATCGTCACCCGCAGGCCGTTCGGCTCGTTCGGCTCGTACGCGATGGCGGCGCCGCCCGCCGCGAGCAGGGCCCGGGATATGGACAGCCCGAGCCCCGAGCCGGAGATGTTCTGGTGCCGGTTGCTGCGCCAGAAGCGGTCGCCGACGCGGCCGAGCTCCTCGTCGGTGAGGCCGGGGCCGCCGTCGGCGACGACGAGGGTGACGCTGCCGCCGTCCGCCTGGACGCCGACGCGGACCCGTTCGCCCTCGGGCGTGAACTTCAGGGCGTTGTCCAGGACCGCGTCGAGGGCGCTGGAGAGGGCGATCGGGTCGGCCCAGCCCGTGGCGGCCGCGGACCCCCGGTAGGCGAGGTCGACGCCTTCGCGGGCGGCGAGCTGGGACCAGGCGCCGACGCGGCCGGCGGCGAGCTCCGCGATGTCGGTGAGCTGGAGGTTGGCGGGAGCGTGTTCGGCCAGCGCCAGGTCGAGGAGGTCGTCGAGGACCTGGGCGAGCCGTTTGCCCTCGCTCTTGACGGAGGCGATCTCCTCGTTGCCGTCGGGGAGTTCGAGGCCGAGGAGCTCGATGCGCAGCATCAGCGCGGCGAGCGGGTTGCGCAACTGGTGCGAGGCGTCGGCGACGAAGGCACGCTGCTGTTCCAGTACATGCTCGACGTTGTCGGCCATTTCGTTGAACGATCTGGCCAGGCGGCGCAGTTCCGGTGGTCCCCCGCCAGGCGCGACGCGGGACTTCATCCGGCCGGTGGCGATGCCGTGCGCGGCCGCGTCGAGGGTCCGTACGGGCCGCAGCACCCAGCTGGTGAGCCGGAACGCGGCCCCGACGGCGAGCAGCATCGCCGCCAGTTCGCCCGCGATGAGCAGCAGCCAGCCGTGCAGGACGCGGGAGCGGAGCTGTCCGGTCGGCGAGTCCGTGACGACGACGGCGATGACGTCGCCGTCCCGGACGACGGGTGAGGCGACGGAGAGGCGGGCGTGCCGCTGCCAGGGCCAGACCTGGCTGGGGTCGTGGCTGCGGCGGCCGGCGAGCGCTTCCTGGAATGCCCGCTCGCCCTCGGACTTGGACGGTACGGCCCAGCCGGCCGGGGCCGCGGCCATGGCCGTACCGTCGCGGTAGAAGACACCGGCATGAATGCCGTACACGCTTTCGTACCGGGCGAGTTCGTCGGTGAGGGTGGTGAGCCGCTCGTCTTCCTCCTCCTCGCCCTGGGCCGGCCGGGTGGTGACGTACTGGGCCAGGGAGGCGAAGCGCGCGGTGTCGTCGATGCGGTCGACCACGACGCGCTGCTGCTCGGCGGCGGCCTGACTGCCCGCGAGCGGCAGGCCGAGGGCGATCAGGACCCCCGCCATCAGGACGATGAGCAGGGGAAGGAGTCGGGTGCGCACAGGCTCGTCGCGGCCGTCAGCCGACCGGATCGACGATCTTGTAACCGACGCCGCGGACCGTCTCGATCAGTGCGGGCATCCGCAGTTTGGAGCGGAGGGAGGCGATGTGCACTTCCAGGGTGCGCCCGGTCCCCTCCCAGCTGGTGCGCCAGACCTCGCTGATGATCTGTTCGCGGCGGAAGACGACGCCGGGGCGCTGGGCGAGCAGCGCGAGCAGGTCGAATTCCTTGCGGGTCAGGGGTACGGGCGTGCCGTCCACCCTGACCAGGCGGTTGGGCAGCTCGATGGTGACCGTCCCGATGCGCAGCGCGCGCTTGGCGTCGTCGCGGGGGCCCGGCCGGACCGCGCCGCCGGTGGGCGGGGTGCGGCGGCCGACGGCGTGGATGCGGGCGAGCAGTTCGCCGGTGTCGTACGGCTTGACCACGTAGTCGTCGGCCCCGAGGTTCAGTCCGTGGATCTTGGACCTGGTGTCGGCTCGCGCGGTGACCATGATGACGGGGGTGCTGGTGCGTTTGCGGATCTTGCCGCACACCTCGAAACCGTCCTGGTCCGGCAGGCCGAGGTCGAGGAGCACGCAGCCGAAGGGCGCGCCCGCGCCGGGCAGCAGGGCCGCCAGCGCTTCCTCACCGCTGCGGGCGTGCACGCACTCGAAGCCGTGCCGGGCGAGTACGGCGGCGAGCGCCGCGGCAACCCGCTCGTCGTCCTCCACGAGCAGCAGTCGCATCGCCCGGCCCCCTGTTCGTTCATCGCGCGGTGTTTCGTCGCGCACCGTTCGTCGCCGGCTGTTCATGGCCCGCCGGCGGCTCCGCGATGTGCCGACACCGAATCCACGCTGATGGAAGCGGTACTCGTCAAGGGGTTCCGTTGCCCCCGTGGCCTTCTGTTATGCAGCCGGTACGCCCGTGCGCCGGCTTGCGGCGGAGTGTCGCTTTGCAGCCGGATCGTTATGCTCAATTTCAGCTCAGATGTAATGACGCTGTGCGACGACCCTCATTACTGTCCTTGCAACCACGGAGGACGGAGCGAGGAACGCCGATGAGCGAAGTACCGGTGACCAAGGGCACCAAAGACACGGCACCCGCGGCGGACGTCCTGGTCGCGCTGGAGAACGTCAACAAGCACTTCGGCGCGCTGCACGTGCTCCAGGACATCGACCTGACCATCGAGCGCGGCGAGGTCGTCGTGGTCATCGGTCCGTCCGGTTCCGGCAAGTCGACCCTGTGCCGGGCCATCAACCGGCTGGAGACCATCGACTCCGGAGCGATCAGCATCGACGGCAAGCCGCTGCCACAGGAGGGCAAGGAGCTCGCCCGGCTCCGCGCGGACGTGGGCATGGTCTTCCAGTCCTTCAACCTCTTCGCCCACAAGACCGTGCTGGAGAACGTGACGCTCGGTCAGACGAAGGTCCGCAAGGTCGAGAAGAAGGCCGCCGAGGACAAGGCCCGCGCCCTGCTCGACCGGGTCGGCGTGGGGGCGCAGGCGGACAAGTACCCGGCCCAGCTCTCCGGCGGCCAGCAGCAGCGCGTGGCGATCGCCCGGGCGCTCGCCATGGACCCGAAGGTGATGCTCTTCGACGAGCCGACCTCGGCGCTCGACCCGGAGATGATCAATGAGGTGCTGGAGGTCATGCAGCAGCTCGCGCGGGACGGCATGACGATGATCGTGGTCACGCACGAGATGGGGTTCGCGCGCTCCGCAGCGAATCGCGTGGTCTTCATGGCGGACGGCCGCATCGTCGAAGAGGCGCAGCCGGACCAGTTCTTCAGCAACCCGCGCAGCGACCGGGCGAAGGACTTCCTGTCGAAGATCCTGCACCACTGACCGCGCGCCGACGTGTCCCGGCCGCACGCCGGTCAGGCACCGCTCACGCCCCGCTCACGCGTCGGGCCCGCCCCGGCTCGTACGCCCCGCGCGCACCGATCGCACCTCTCGCGCACCGCACACGCCGCACGACCGCACAGCAGCGCACGCCGCACCCGCCGCACCCGCCGCACCCGCCGCACCCGCATCGATGCAGCCGATCGCTCGCCGATCGCCTCGGCCGCCCACCGGCCGGCCGTCCGATCACCCGCTGATCGCGCCCGACGCCAACTTCTTCCGACGTAAAGGATGTTCACCATGAAGCTCAGCAAGACCGCATCCGTGGCCGCCGCGGTGGTCGCGCTCGCGCTGTCCGCGACTGCCTGCGGCAAGTCGGGCAGCCCCAACGACGACTCCGACAAGGCCGGCGGCGGCAAGTCGGCCTCGGCCCTGCCGCCGTACAAGGTGAACACCTCCGCGGACGTGAAGGATTCGTCGGTCTTCTCGAAGATCAAGGGCAAGAAGATCACCATCGGCACCAAGGCCGACCAGCCCGGCCTCGGCTTCGAGAACCCCACCACCAAGAAGCGGACCGGCTTCGACGTCGAGATCGCCCGCATGATCGCCGCGGACCTCGGCTTCGACGAGGACCACATCACCTGGAAGACGGTGCCCTCGGAGGCCCGCGAGACCCAGATCGCCAGCGGCGGCGTGGACCTGTACGTCGGCACGTACACGATCAACGACGAGCGCAAGAAGCAGATCGACTTCGGCGGCCCGTACTACATCGCCGGCCAGGACCTGCTGGTGAAGTCCGACAGCAAGATCAAGGGCCCGGAGGACCTCAAGGGCAAGAAGGTCTGCTCGGCGACCGGCTCCACCCCGCTCCAGCGGATCAAGGAGGCGAAGTACGGCGTCGCGGAGGTCAAGGCGCAGCAGACCTACCAGGTCTGCGTGCAGGACCTCGTCAACGGCTCGGTGGACGCCGTCACGACCGACGACTCGATCCTCAAGGGGTACGCCGCGCAGAACAAGGGCGCCCTGAAGGTCGTCGGCAAGACGTTCTCCAAGGAGCCCTACGGCGTCGGCCTCAAGAAGGGCGACAAGGCGCTGCGCGACGCGGTCAACAACGCGATCAAGGCGCATGAGGACAACGGCGACTGGAAGAAGGCGTACGACGCGACGCTCGGCCTCTCCGGCGCCGCCGCCCCGGCCGTCCCCTCGGTCGACCGTTACTGATCCGCCCAGCGGCGGCGGCTGACGCCAGCTCGTTCCGCGGACGCGGCACCGGTTCCTGGGAACCGGACGCCGCGACCGCGGGCGTCCGCCACGCGATCCCCGGAGAGTTGACTTGAACGTTTTGGTGGACAACTTCGCGATGTTTCGCGAAGGGTTCTTCGGAACCGTCGAGCTGACGGTGCTCAGCTCACTGCTCGCACTGGTGCTGGGCACCCTCATGGCCGCGTTCCGCGTCTCTCCGGTGCCCGCCCTGCGCGTATTCGGCACCGCCTGGGTGACGCTGCTGCGCAACACCCCGCTGGTGCTCCTCTTCCTCGTCGTCACCCTGGGCCTGCCCGCGCTGGGCCTCAAGGGGTGGGACTCCTTCTGGCTCGCCGTGATGGCGCTGGGGTTCTACACCTCCGCGTTCATCTGCGAGGCCATCCGCTCCGGCATCAACACGGTGCCGGTGGGGCAGGCCGAGGCCGCCCGGTCGATCGGGATGACCTTCGGCCAGACGCTCGGCCAGATCGTGCTGCCGCAGGCGGGGCGCACGGCGCTGCCGCCGATCGGCAGCCTGCTGATCGCCCTCACCAAGAACTCGGCGATCGCCTCCGGCTTCAACGTCACCGAGCTGGGCTCGGTGCAGCAGACGCTGAACTCGGCCGCCGGCTACAACATCTACGTGATCTTCGTGTGGATCGCGATCAGCTACATGATCATCACTTTCGCGCTCAGCGGCCTCTTCCGGCTGCTGGAGAACCGGCTGGCGGTGGCCCGATGAGTTCCAGCGTTCTCTACGACGTACCGGGGCCGAAATCCCGGGTGCGCAACCGGATCTACGGCCTTCTCTCCACGGTCGCGATCCTCGGGCTGATCGCCTTCGTCATCTACAAGTTCAACGACACCGGGCAGTTCCAGGCCGGGCTGTGGGAGGCGTACGAGTACACCGACACCCAGCAGCGCATCGTCGACGGCCTGCTGACGACGCTCAAGACCTTCGCGATCGCCGCTGCCCTGTCGGTCGTGCTCGGCGCGGTGCTGGCGACCGGGCGGCTCTCCGACCACAAGCCGGTCCGGTGGGCGGCGACGGTGGTCGTGGAGTTCTTCCGCGCGATGCCGCTGCTGATCATGATCTTCCTGCTGTTCGCGGCGGTATTCACCACCGAACCGATGTGGGCGCTGGTCATCGGCCTGACGCTCTACAACGGCTCGGTGCAGGCGGAGATCTTCCGGTCCGGCATCAACGCCGTGCCCAAGGGCCAGAGCGAGGCCGCGTACGCCATCGGGCTGCGCAAGACGCAGGTGATGACCACCGTCCTGGTCCCCCAGGCGGTCCGCTCGATGCTGCCGTCGATCATCAGCCAGCTCGTGGTGACCCTCAAGGACACCTCGCTCGGCTTCGTCATCCTCTACGAAGAGCTGCTCTTCGTCGGCAAGTCGTTCGCCCAGCAGACCCCGCCGGTGAACGGCGTGTACGCCTTCATTCCGATGGTGATCGTCTTCGGTTCCATCTACATCCTGCTCTGCCTCGCCCTCTCCTCACTCGCCACCTGGGTCGAGCGGCGCAGCCGGCGCAGCCGCAAGGGCACCCCGCCCGCGCTCAAGGGCACCGCCGCGACCGTCATGGTCGACCCCGGCCACAGCGCCGCGCCCGGACCGGGCGACGCCGGGGCGGGCCCGGAGGGCCCCAAGGCCCCCTGACACACGTTTCGATGACGCCCCGTCGGCTGCCGCGCGCGGCCGACGGGGCGCACTCGTTCCGGTGCGCCGCCGAGTAGTCTGGTGTCACTTGACGCAAGCACTCGCAGTGGGTTGCATACGTTCTGTGATCGCGCCCCCGACTTCAACTGCCAGCTCCCCCGCGGCCCGTACGGCTCATCCGACCCGTCCGGCCCATCCGGTCCGCGCATCCGGCGGCGCCGCCCGCGCGCCCCGCAGCGCCGAGGGGGCCGCTCCGTGGAACCGGTGATCGTCGTCGGGGCCGGCCCGGTCGGTCTCGCCCTCGCCCTGGGGCTCGCGCGCCACGAAGTGCCGGTCGTCGTCCTCGACGAGGGCACGGGGGCCGAGGAGCGGCGCGCCGCCCGTACGGTCCTGCTGCGGCCGGACACCGTCGCCCTGCTGGCCCGGCTTGGGTGCCCGCTGGAGGGCGGCGCCCTGTGGAGCGGATGGCGCACGCTGCGCCGCCGAGGGGTGGTGTACCGGCTGTCCTTCGGGGAGGAGGGCGCGGAGCCCGCCGCGGGCGACACGACCGGCGAGGCGGACGCCGACGGCGGCGAGACGGCGGCGGAGCCCGCCGGCCCCTCGCCGCTGCACATCCCGCAGCACGTGCTGACGCGGTCCCTGCGCGTGGCCCTCGCCGGGCAGCCGCTGGTCCAGCTCGTCCAGGGCAGCCGCGTCGACAGCCTCGAACAGGACGCCGACGGCATCACCGTGCGCACCCGAGGCGACAACGGCACCTGGTGGCGCGGGAGTTACCTCGTCGGATGCGACGGCGCCCGCTCCGTCGTCCGCAAGCTGCTGGGGGTGCGCTTCCCGGGGCGTACGGCCGTGGAGCGGCACGCGGTGGCCGCGCTGCGCTGCGAGCTGCCCTGGCCCGGGGAGGGCGTGCTGCACCGCTCGCCGCCGCACGGCGGCGAGGTCACGGCCCGGCCGCTGCCCGCCGGGGTGTGGCGGCTGGACTGGCTGCTGCCGCCCGGCCGCGACCTGGTCACCCCGGACGCCCTGATCTCCCGGGTGCGGGACTCGCTGGAGGGGTGGTGCGGGGACATACCGGCGTACGAGCTCCTGGACACCGGCGTGCACGCCGTGCACCACCGGCTCGCGAGGCGCTGGCGGACCGGCCGCGCCTTCCTCGCGGGCGACGCCGCGCACCTGCTCGGGGCGCTCGGCACGCAGGGCGTGGAGGAGGGGCTGCGGGACGTCGACAACCTCTCCTGGAAGCTGGGGGTCGCCCTGCACCACGGTGCGTCGGAGGTGCTGCTCGACAGCTACCAGACGGAGCGGCGGACCGCCGTCGGCCGCCGGCTGCGCGCCGCCGACCAGGCGCTGCCCGGGCTGCGGGGCTCCGGCGGCTGGCGGGTGGTACGGCGCGCGGTGGTGCCGGGCTCCGGGCGGGGGCGCGACGCGCTGCTCACCGACGGGCACTTGGGGCGCGGCCCGCTGGGAGCGCCGCCGGTGCACGCCCGGACGCCCCTGGCGCCCCCCACCGCGCCGCCGGGTTCCGTGACCGTCGGCACGGCCGTCGGCGCGACCGCCGCCGATGTGCCGGTGACCGCGCCGGACGGCTCCCCGGCCCGGCTCATGGACCGGCTCGGGCGCGACCTGCTGGTCGTACTCGTCGCGCCCGGCACGGGGGTGTGGGAGCGGCGGCACTGGCTGGGGGCCGGGCTGATGCCGCGGCTGGCGGCCGCGGTCGCCGCGCTGCCGGTACGGGCCGAACTGCTGGTCACCGAGGGGTACCCGGGGGCGGCGGCGCACACGGTGCTGGTGGTGCGGCCGGACGGGCATCTCGTGGCGGCGCTCTCCGGCGTGCGCCCCGCGGAGCTGTACGCGTGCGCGGACGCGGCGCGCGGCGGGGACGTCACGGCGCCGGTGTCCAAGCCTGCGAGTGAGGCTACGGCCAACCGTTGACCTGCCCGTACCGCCGTGATTCACTCCGAAACGTGACTGAAAGCGGCACGCGTTTCTGGCGGAGGGTCCATCTGGACCTGGTCCGCTACGCGGGCTGCGTCTGTCGTCCGTCCTGCTGATCCAGCCTTCATTCGCGCGGCCGTGCGTGGACCGGCCGCGCATCTTCGCGATCTTTCAGGACGGTAACTGTGTCACTTCCTGTAGTAGGTACTTCTGTGTCCGACGGCGTCGCGGACGCCGGGGCGTCTGCCGCATCCGCCGTCTCCGCGGCGCCGGCCGGGGCGTGGGCCGGTGCGGATGCCGGGGCATCGGCCGCATCTGCCGCGCCGGTCGGGGCCGCGGCGCCGGCCGGGGCTTGGGCCGGTGCGGATGCCGGGGCATCGGCCGCGTCTGCCGCGCCGGTCGGGGCCGCGGCGCCGGCCGGGGCTTGGGCCGGTGCGGATGCCGGGGCATCGGCCGCGTCTGCCGCGCCGGTCGGGGCCGC